>NZ_RZTB01000021.1:83521-83971 GCF_003997735.1 Mesorhizobium sp. M7A.F.Ca.MR.148.00.0.0
TCATATTTCCATTTGCATATGCAATTCCAACAGCTAACTGCGCGTGGGTTTCTCCTTTTTCGGCCCTCGGCATGAAGTACTCAAGCCATTCAAGCTGTTCTCGCATATTGTCTTGCTCCATAAGAACGCTTCCCTATTTTTAGGCTTGGAATTGCGGTGACAGTGCTGGACTGCATCTATAAGTGAGACACGGTGATTTCTGTGACAGGTTATCCTGGAGGATGGCCTTGTGACAGACGGATTGACGCAGAACGTTTCCGACGCACTTAAGTTGGCGGCGACCAAGCGGCTTGAGCGGACTGATATGCGAGCTGCGTTTTCACAGCGCGTGACGCGCTTTATCGGGTTGTTCAACCATACCGCATTGCACAATTCCCTCGCTTGGTCACAATACAAGGCATGGTTCGAACCGCACTCGCCGTCCTGGTGATCGATGAAAACCGCATCCGC
>NZ_RZTB01000220.1:0-1672 GCF_003997735.1 Mesorhizobium sp. M7A.F.Ca.MR.148.00.0.0
CACGAAGATCCTTCGCGACCATTCAACTTACCAAGTGCCATTCCCGGCCCCCGCCGTGGTGTATCGCATACTGCGGGGGCGAGGGCATAGCCAGAGGTTTTTTGTGCGAACTAGACCCTACTATGGATTTGGCCATTCCTACGGATGGTCCATCGGAACTTCTTGGGTCGCCAAAAAGATTGATGTAAGGGAGTCGGATGCGCAGAGCCGAGATTGCCCAGAAATTCCCGTTCCTTCAGCGACCAGTGGACTTGGTTAGAGAACTTGCAGGCAGGAGCCAAAAAAGCGTGATCAAAACAAATGATGATGAGACGATAGAGTTTTGGTCAAAACGCTCGCAAGACGAGCTTGCTCGGGTAGCGGCGGCTTTGCATCGCGATCGTCGACAGGCCGAAGATAAAGCCGGACTTCATGAGGTCATCGGCGCAAGAGCCGTGGTTTCAAATGCCTTTATTGAAGGAGTCGGCATTGAGGTCGGGGCAGGCAATAGGCCGTTTCCAGTTCCGTCTATGGCCACTGTGATCTACGGCGATATCCGCGACAACGAGACCTTGAAGACTCACTTTGCCGACCCAAATATCACCCAAGGCGGATTTATCGATGCGGAGACTTTTGCTGGGACAAAGCTCGAAAGCCTCGACTTCATCATCTCAGCCCATGTTATCGAGCACCTGGCAAATCCATTCGGCTCAATTAGGGAGGGTCTGGCACGTCTCAAATCCGGCGGGGTTTATGTTTTCGCCGTACCAGACATGAGATTCACTACTGACCGCAACCGCCCGCTGACTACGTTTGAGCATTTAATGGGGGACCTCGAAACAGGCGGAGGTCCAACTCTTCTTGACTCTTACATAGAACACTGTCGCTTCGTTCACCCTTTATCGCAGCCAAAATTTTCGGAGGACCAGTTAGTAGCTGCGGCAGAACATGGGCTAAAACACCGGATAGACATCCACGTTCATGCATGGACAAAGGAAGCATTTTCAGATCATCTCAGCCGCCTGCAGAAGCTATTTGGATTTACCAAACACTTCGAATCGTCGATCCAAAATGAATCTCTATTCGTCATTAAAAAAAATTAGTAGTCAACTATAGATCAATTTCACGAGAAAGAGATAACCTTAACGTATGGTACCTCTACACTACTTCCTTAGAATAAACAACGTTGGGGACAAATTTTCCCCCGAAATAGTCCGCGCTGTGTCGGGAAAAGAAACAAAATGGACTTCTAATTTAAGCTCCAATCACTTGCTCGGTGCCGGAAGTATTCTTGCAAGCGCCACCGAACATTCATACGTTTGGGGTAGCGGAATCATGAATCCTAGATTGGGGATAGGAAATCCAGCACCATCTCGGGTTTTGGCTTTGCGTGGGAAACTTTCCTATACCGAATTATCACGAGCCCTGCGGAGCAGATTATCCGACATTCCGCTCGGAGACCCAGGTTTCCTGTCTAACATGTTGGTGGACAAACCACAGTTGGGAGATCGATTTGATCTGGCCATCATTCCTCACTACGTGGATCAAACAAACCCGTACGTACAGAGCCTGTCTGCATTGGATGGCGTAAGAGTTCTAGATGTACACCAAGAGCCAAAAGCATTCATTTCGGCGCTTGCGCAGTGCCAGTACGCGATCAGTTCTTCGCTCCATGGCTTGATCTTCTCCGAAT
>NZ_RZTB01000220.1:1682-4255 GCF_003997735.1 Mesorhizobium sp. M7A.F.Ca.MR.148.00.0.0
ACTCGGGATTCCCAATGCTTGGGTTGAGTTCTCCAACCAGGTAGCGGGTGAGGGCTTCAAATTTCGTGATTGGTTTTCATTAGCAAAAAGACCTCAGGCAGATGCAGTTTCCATCAATCGCACGTGGTCAAGATCGGGTCTTGCCGACCTCTGCCAAATCCATGAAATGGAAATTGATACCGACGCCCTGTCTGCAGCATTGGTTAAAAGAGTAGATGATATAGATATATTTTCCGATCGGAAAATATATACTTTTGACAAATGTCGGTCTAGACCATTACCAATTTTCATAATCTCGTTTAACCGAGGCGATCAATTACTTAAAGTGGTAGATTCCTACAACCGACTCAGCACAGATGTTGACATCGTTATTCACGACAACGGAAGTTTCGACCATCGCACATTATCGATACTTGATAATTTAGAGAAATCTGGCGTAACAATTATTAGATCGACAGCGATCAACGCACCTGAAGAGCTAGAAAACGTCAACACTACGATTGAGATGTACTTTTCTAATTGGGCTGAGCCTGGCAGGTATGTGGTGACGGACGGTGACGTCGATCTCAGTAGCGCAGCTCCGGATATATTGTCTATTTTTGATCTGTTATTGGATAATTTCAGAGACGTCGCCTGCGTGGGACCAATGTTAAGGATACATGACGTCCCCTCCACCTACCCCCTTTATAATCATGCGATGAATCGACACATTGATCAGTTTTGGCAAAAAGAGCCTTCTTGGTTCACGCGCGACGAAATTAAGATCGCTTACCAACGAGCGCCAATCGACACAACCTTTGCTCTCTATCGTGCTGGAGAGCGCTTCAATCGGCTGCAGAAGGGATTGCGAATTTACTATCCCTATGACGCCAAGCATCTGGATTGGTACGAAGACGAGAGTGAGGGCGAGGCATATCGAATGACATCGTCCCCGGCCATTTCACATTGGAACTCACAGAAGCAGACCGAGGCAATGAAAGATGAGCCATTGAGATTTTTTGACTATATACGGGTGCTCCGATCGCCCGACGGCACGCTAACTACAAAAAAAGAAACGCTACATAATTTCCGTTTTTATAGACGTCCCTAAATCGAAATGTCCAGACGAAAGAAGGTCTGCTTCCGGCGCTACACGAAACGCCACAGCATCGACAATTCTGTGCAGCGGACTGCTACCAGATATAGTTTTACCAAAAACTGATCCTCCAAGGAAATACGTACCCGGCAGCATCAAACAATTAAACTCAAAACAAACCTTAACGGTATCCCCAGACTTTACTTTCTTTATCCTGAAAATATCTTTGTCAACATTATTTGCTCCAGCTAATATCAAACCAGAAACGGTTTTCAAAGCCATACCGAAAGCTACATTGGCCGCATCGACTGAAAAGCTCGCTTTGAACTCAAACGCGTACCGCTTGCCTAGCTGAAGAACATTGACCTGGCTGCCAACCGTTGTTGTTAGGCGAAGGTCGTGGATACGTGCGCCGTGCTCTTCCGTTGCCGTCGCAGATTGCGTCTGTAAACTCTCGTCGAAATAATCCGAAAATTCTTCTTGGCTCTGCAAAGACGATGACGCTGAAGGAAGCGCAGAGTATTCAACTTCATAGACGGTCTTCGTTATGTCTTCAGCACTCTCCTTTTCAATATTTACACCTACCGCGCTGTGAGGTCTGACGGCAACCGAGCGCACAATGCTCGCTCGCATTTGTGCTGCCGTTTCCCCAGAAGCATTTACTAGCCGCTGATATTGATTGACTACAGCTTTGGGTCTGCCTTGGGAAATCAGCTCTCCGGTATCGATTAGCATCGCTTTCGAACACAGTTGAACAATGGTCTGAGCGGCATGGCTGACAAACAGGATAGTGCCACCCTTGTCCTTGATGTCCTCGATGCGAGCGAAGCACTTGCGCTGAAACGCTTCATCCCCCACCGCAAGCGCCTCGTCCACCACCAGAATATCCGGATCGACGTTGATGGCCGTTGCGAAAGCCAGCCGCACATACATGCCTGACGAATAGGTCTTCACCGGCTGATCCATGAACGGACCGATATCGGCGAAACGGGCGATGTCGTCGAACCGCCACTCCATTTCCTTGCGCGGAACGCCGAGGATGGATGCGTTAAGGAACACGTTTTCGCGTCCAGTGAATTCGGGATTGAATCCAGCGCCAAGTTCCAACAGCGCGGCAATGCGGCCGTTGACTTCGACCGAACCAGTGGTCGGTTGCAGCGTACCGCAGATTATCTGCAGCAGCGTGGATTTTCCGGAACCGTTGCGGCCGATAATACCGACGGTTTCGCCGCGGCCAACCTCCAGCGAAATTCCGGAGAGCGCGGCGAAATCGCGAAAATAGCGGCGCGGCGGGCGACCGATCAGCCGCTCCAACCGCGGGACTATCATTTGCTTGAAGCGGTCTTCAGGTCGCTCGAACATGACATAGTGCTTGGACACATCGCGCACGCGAATTGCTATGTCGGAAGCGCGGTTGCCTGACCTGTCAGAGGACATCTGCAAATCCTCTTCGGGTTTTCTGGAAGAATTGATAGCCGAAAAATGCAGTTGCAATCGC
>NZ_RZTB01000221.1:0-4228 GCF_003997735.1 Mesorhizobium sp. M7A.F.Ca.MR.148.00.0.0
CCTAGAGCAGTTCACCGTTTCACGGAAACGGTGACCCGCTCTAACTCCTTGTTTTTAGGCAATTCCGGACGGAAAACCGTTTCACAATTTTCCTGGAATTGCTCTAGGAACCCGTCCACCTATCCAAGCCATAAAAATAGGAAGCCTGCCAAGGCGAATTCGCCGGCAGGCTTCTGTTCCAGTCGTCCTAACTGTTGGCTCAGGACCGAATGATCAGGCCGAGGCCTTGGCCTTCCTGCCCTTAGCTGGTGCCTTCACGGGGGCGGCCTTGCGGCCGAGGCCGATCGACTTCGCCAGCAGCGAACGCGAGGCCGCGTAGTTGGGGGCGACCATCGGATAGTCCGACGGCAAGCCCCATTTGGCGCGATAGGCGTCCGGCGTCAGGCCGAAATGCACGCCCAGGTGACGCTTCAGCGATTTGAACTTCTTGCCGTCTTCGAGGCAGATGATGAAATCGGGTGTCACCGACTTCTTGGGGTTGACCGCCGGGACCAGGGGGGCAGCCACCGGGACCGCAGGCTTGCCGAGCGCGTTTATCGAGGCGCTGACGCTGGCGATGAGGTCGGCCAGGCCGGAGGCGGGCAAGCGGTTCTTCTCGACGTAAGCGGACACGATGTGAGCGGTCAGCTCGAGCAGATCGATGTCTTTACGGGCACTGTTGCTATCGTCGGTCACTCTATTTCTCCGTCTACAGCGAATGACCTGAAAATCGGATTCGACTTCCGGAAAGGATCATGCGCGAAATCAAAATGCTATGGCGTCCTTCGTGCGTCCACGGACGAATGGCGTTGGTGTAGCGCGGAATTCCTAGTCGGCAAATCTGCGTATTGCAACGACTTGATGTCAGGTCACACGTTATTTTGAACAACTATATTAAACAATAACAGTATCAGACTATCAGCGCTTTGTCGCGCCACAAACGAAACCCGCCTTCGAAGGCGCGTGTGTTGTCGCCGCGCCTGGAGTCGGCGGGCAATTCATCGAGCTTGTCGACGTTGCCGCCGCCAATCACCACATAGTCCGGCTGCATGGCGGCACGGAGCCGGTCGACGACGTCGAAGACGTATTTGCGCCATTTCTTCTTGCCGCGCTTTTCCAGGCCGCGTTCGCCGACATAATCCTCGAAACTCCTGCCCTTCTTGTAGGGCAAATGCGCGAGTTCCATCGGTTGGGCGACGTTGTCGGCGATCATCGCCGCACCGAGACCGGTGCCGAGCCCGAGGAACAGCATGCGCCCGCCCTCGTAGCTGCCTATGGCTTGCATCAGCGCATCATTGACCACTTTCACCGGTTTGCCGAACGCGCCCGCAAAGTCGAATCCAGCCCAGCCCTTGCCGAGATTGGCGGGGTCGGCGAGCGGCCTGTTGTGATTGACCGGGCCGGGATAGCCCATCGAGACGACGTCGTAGGACAGGCCTTCGGCGAGCTTCTTCACCGCGTCGATCATCTGCTGCGGTGTCAGGCCCGGTCCGGAGTCGGCGCGGCGCTCCTCGCCGCCGGCGCTGGTGAGAATCTTGACGTGCGAGCCGCCGATGTCGATCGTGAGCACGATCTTTTCAGTATCCGGCTTCCCGGTGCCCGATGCAGGTTGCTTCACCGCCTTGGCCATCGTGTGGTCCTCTCACTTCACCGGATCGATCCAGCCATTGGGCGGCCCGAACCCGGCCATGACGTCCGCGGGTCCCCATGTGAGCGGCTCGTAGAGATGCGGCGGGGTGGTGTCGCCAAGCACCGGGCCGACGATGCGCCAGGCCAGTTCGCTGGCGTCCTGGCGGGTGAACAACTGCCCGTTGCCGTTCATGGCGTCGCCGATCAAACGCTCATAGGGCGGCATGTCGCCCTTTGAGTCGTCGAGCGCCGTCAGTTCGACCTGCTCGCCGATCATGTCGTCGCCCGGCGCCTTGCGCTGGGCTCCGATAGCGATCACCACCTGTGGGTCGATGCGGAAGCGGACGTAGTTCTGGTCGGCGGGCTTGATCGGATCGAAGACATCGAGCGGCGGCCGCTTCAGCCGCACCACCACTTCGGTGACATGCACCGGCATGTTCTTGCCGGCGCGGATGAAAAACGGCACGTCCTGCCAGCGCCAGGTGTCGACGAAGAAACGCACCGCCGCGAAGGTCTCGACCGGCGAGTTCGGCGCAACGCCCGGTTCGGCTAGATAGCCGGTGAACTGGCCACGCACGACATCGTCTTTGGTCAGCGTCCTGATTGCGCGCAGCACCTGCACCTTCTCATCGATCAGGTCGTCGGCGGACCGGCCGACAGGCGGCTCCATGGCAAGCAGCAACAGGATGTTGAGCAGATGGTTCTCGATGACGTCCCTGATGCAGCCGACATCGTCATAGAAACGGCCACGTCCCTCGACGCCGAAATCCTCGGCCATTGTGATCTGCACGCTTTCGACGTAGTTGCGGTTCCAGATCGGCTCGAGCAGCGAATTGGCGAAGCGGAAATAGAGCAGGTTCTGGATCGCTTCCTTGCCCAGGTAATGGTCGATGCGGAAGATCGACTGTTCGTCGAACACCAGATGCAGGACCCGGTTCAGCCAGCGCGCCGATTGCAGATCGTGACCGAAGGGCTTTTCCACCATCAGCCGCGCGCCATGCGCCGTGCCTGATTGCTCCAGCCCCTGGACGACGGTCTCGAACATGGTCGGCGGCACCGCCATGTAATGCAGCGGCCGCTGCGCGGTGCCGAGGGCGTTTTTCAGTTTCTCGAACGTCGCTCCGTCACGGTAGTCGCCGCTGACGTAGCGCAGCAGCGAGGCGAATTTGGCGAACGCTTTCTCGTCGATCTTGCCGAGCGCATTGACGATGCCGTCACGCGCGCGCGCCTGCAATTGCTTGAGGTCCCAGGCATCGAAGGCGACGCCGATCACCGGTTCGGTGAGCGTGCCCTTGGCGACCATCTGGTAAAGGGCTGGAAATATCTTCTTGTGGGCGAGGTCGCCGGTTGCCCCGAAGAGCACCAGCGTGTCGGACCGTTCCTGGCTCATGCGCGTGTCTCCCCCCGTGTCGTCACTTGCCGGCCTTCGGCTTCTCGACATGGCCGCCAAAGGCATAGCGCATGGCGGAGAGCAGCTTGTCGGCGAATTCGGATTCGCCCTGCGAGGAGAAGCGGTCGAACAGCGCCGAGGACAGCACCGGAGCCGGCACGCCGGTGTCGATCGCCGCCTTCAGCGTCCAGCGGCCTTCGCCGGAATCCGAGACGCGGCCGCCGAAATTCACCAGGCCCGGATCGCTTTTCAACGCGCCGGCCGTCAAGTCGAGCAGCCAGGAGCCGATAACGCTGCCATGCCGCCAGACCTCGGCCACCTGCGGAAGGTCGATGTCGAACTGGTAGTATTGCGGGTTTTCCAGCGGACTGGTCTCGGCGTCCGCCGTCCGTTGCCGCTTGCCGGCATTGGCCGACTTCAGGATGTTCATGCCTTCGGCATAGGCGGCCATGACGCCATATTCGATGCCGTTGTGCACCATCTTGACGAAGTGGCCGGCACCGCTCGGTCCGCAATGCAGATAGCCAAAGGGCGCGGTGCCGGCATCGCTGGGCGGATTGGAGCCGGCATCGGCGCCCGGTGCCAGCGTGGCGAAGATCGAATCGAGGTGCTGCACCGCCACGTCGGGGCCGCCGATCATCAGGCAGTAGCCACGCTCCAGGCCCCAGACGCCGCCACTGGTGCCGACATCGACAAGATGGATCCCGTTGCCGGCCAGTTTCGCGGCCTGGTCGACGGCGTCGTGGTAGTAGGAATTGCCGCCGTCGATAACGATGTCGCCGGGCTCCATCAGGGCCGCCACCTGGTCGATGATCCTGCCGGTGATCGCCGCCGGCAGCATCAGCCACACGCAGCGCGGCTTGGCCAGCTTGCCGACGAATTCTTCCATCGAGGCCGCCCCTGACGCGCCGTCGGTCACCAGGGCGGCGACGCTGGCCGGGTTGATGTCGTAGACGACGCATTCGTGGCCGTCGCGCATCAGGCGCCGGACCATGTTGGCGCCCATCCGGCCCAGTCCCATCATTCCGATCTGCATGGTTTCGTCCCTGTTTTCTAAGAGATTTGCGGGGTTATCGAGGGAAGGTCTACTGGCTATGATCTACTGGCCACCTTGGTCGCCCGATATGACGGAGAAGTCGACATTCTCCCAATCGCCGGTCCTGGGCCAGAAAAAAGTGAAGGTCAGCATCCTTCCCTCGGGGAGGCTTGCCACGGGCAGATCGGCAAGAT
>NZ_RZTB01000222.1:0-446 GCF_003997735.1 Mesorhizobium sp. M7A.F.Ca.MR.148.00.0.0
GGCTCGAAGCGCAGAAACGCCTCCTCGAAGCCCGGCCATTTCTGCTCGATGACGCTCCACACGTCAATTGAACATCGCTAGCCGATTGTATGCTATCGAAACCACTTAGGTGAGATCCCGGCCTTTTGGAGGCTTTCTGTGATTTACGAGACACTGTTTTCGCCTACAGAGTATGTTCCTAGCTCACTTGAACTGAAAAGGGCTTTGCTCACATTTGATCGGGTTCTTCTGTTCGACCCTGACGATCGGGATTTCTTTCCTCCACAAGCGTTTACGATAGCGATGGGGATGCCGCCCATCTTTGGAATGAACATCGGCCCAGTGAAACCGCTGGGAAAAGCTCCCGGTTATGATGATGCTTTTCAGAGACTTCTTGACGAGTTCTCGGTTGCAGGTCGGCAAGGACTCGTTGACGTGGTGTCATCGTATGATCGGTCTTCATCCGA
>NZ_RZTB01000222.1:524-4188 GCF_003997735.1 Mesorhizobium sp. M7A.F.Ca.MR.148.00.0.0
CGATTCCTTCTGTGGGCCTTTCGAAACATCGCACGGGACGAAGACGTAGTTTCCACAGCACTGGAAGGCGACAAATGGCTTTTCTCTTTGCCGGATGAGATTGTTCAGGAACTGGCTATCCAGTCTGCCGCTGACGGAGGAATCAACAACGATCCGGCGATTGCGCCGATTCAGCGTCCCCTAAATCGAGAGAATCTTCGAGAGGAATATTCCCGCATTGGCCGTGCGAGAATAGCATCGGCGATGAAGACAATTGGCTTCTGCGCATCACGACGAATGGTTCCCTTTTTCGGACACGCATCGACGGGAAAAATCGCTGCCCGGATTGCCAGTCGAGCCAACAAGGTGATGGACGCTGTCACGGAATTTGATCCGTTTTGGGCTACACGTTCACAGGTGATGCGAATAGCTCATAGCGAGTACATTGACGAGACGGTGCTAGCGGCTATGCCCGTCGAGGAAGTCTTGAAACTGCGCTCTCGTGCGTGGGGTCATCAGGCTGCCGCTAGGGACGAAATGCTACAGTCGATCGCTGCCATTTCAGCCGAAATAGGCGATGCGGAAGATTTCCAACAGCATGCGCAAGCGAGTGTCTTGGCATATCGGAAAGAGGCCGAGGAACTGGAGCAGGAACGGAAAAGCCTTGGCTTTCAAATCAAATGTGAGGTTGCAAAGGTAGTTGCTTTGACCGGAAGTGGAGGTGGAGCTGGACTAACCGGCCTTCTATCCCAACTCCAGAGCGGGATCGGCGCAGCGGCAACGTTGGTCGCTGGGTGCCTTTATGCGATTGATAAGATCAAGGACTACCGACCTGTCTCTGAACAGCTAAAGGCGGCGGAGCAAGAATTCCGAGACAAGGCCGGCTTTGGCCTTCATAATTTTTATGAAGGCCTCAAGCACTCAACTCGGCCTTGATCAAGAACGTTTTTGAATGCGGCCCCGCCTAACCAAGCGTGGGTTTGTACTTCTTGTTCAAACACACGGCGTAAAACACGGCATACTGTTGGTCAAATGCCAAACCGCCCTTTCGACCAACATGAATTTCGACGGCCTGCCCCGTCTCATCGTCAACCACAGACGGGAAGGAACAATCGACCGACTGTCGAAGCAAATACGATTGGCCGGTATCGAACTTGATCTTCGAAACAACCTTGTAGCCTTGGCTTTCCTCCGCTGAGAAAGCCTTCTTGGAGATGATGGTGGCGGTGTATTTTTCCGGACCTTTCGAACCCTTCATGACAGTAGAAAGATAGCTCCCACCCGCCATGGCGCTTGTAGCCATGAACGTCAAAGCCAGAGCATAAAGAAAGATCTTCATTTCGCCCCTCCTATTATCCGTTGCTCACCACCTGCTGAATCGATAACGCATGCAGATAGTATACGTCGATCGGTATCTGCCTTGGTATCGATCCTGATAGCCAAATGAGGGGGAACAACGTGCGCAATTCCACGCTGCTTTTATCGATTTTAATGTCAGTCATTTCAGTGTCGTTGGCACAAGCCGATGAGACTGATGTCAAAATAGTCGGGAAACCTACCGCAATGGATGGAGAGGGTCTCCGAGGATTTTATGGCAAAGTCAGGTACGGCGTTGCGACGCACTTGGTTCAGTCAACCTGCGAAACATACGACCCGAAGACCGCCGGCTACGATGTGACGGTCATCTGGTCCGACGGACACGAATCCGACTACCATTTTCAAGATGCCAATGGCCGATTTGCGCTCGACGAATCTAACGCTGCCACCGTTGCCCGTGTCTTTTTTCAGAAGACATGTATGTCGTCACCGAAATTCAAACGCTACTACCGCTAATGTTTTGCGAGAAATCGTCAGCATACTCAAACATACGGCAACATAAGCCCAAAATGGCAACCGACAAATTCGAAGAATCCAGCTCGGACGAGATGAAAATCCAAAGACTAAAAGAGTTTGCGTTGATGCTTCGAGATTATAAGATCATGCCAAGCACCGCACGTCGAAGCGCTATAAACCAAAAGAAGTCATCTATCCGAAGAATTATTATTGAGGCTGGCGCACATCACACCTATACTATCGCACCTCCTCCCGCCATCGGCGGATTGATTCAGCGAGATTTTGACCCATTTGACGGTATATTCGATCCTCCGTACGGCATGGACGTCATAGCTCCAATTCTCGATTCAATCGACGTTGCGATAGGATCGATCCAAGACGGGGTCTTTAGCAAAGTGATCACGAACATAGAAATTGCAAAGGACGAATTGCGGGCTGGTTATGCATTTGTAGCCATGTCGATCGACCCTTCCAATAGGGATTTAGACGACGTTCTGGACGCAATAAAAATTGCGGCAAAAGATTTGGGTATCGAGGCGGAACGGATAGACGATCAAGAATCGAACACACGAATTACCGATCGCATATTCGAAGCGATTCGAGTTGCGCAGTTCGTCATTGTCGATGTGACCGGCGCTAGGCCAAATGTATTTTACGAAGCAGGATATGCGCAGGGGATTGGAAAGATACCTATTTTCCTAGCCAAACAAGGGACTAAGATCGAGTTCGACATCAAGGACTACCCGATAATTTTTTACGACAATATGAGGTCTTTGCGAGAGGGCCTGAAGAGCCGGTTGCAAGCAGTGGCCAAGGGCTCCGAAAAATAGGGCAATCGTTCGTCCTAGGAGTTATTCCTGCTAAGCAATCCTACTGACTACTCGCTCCCCCGCCCGGCCGCCCGCTGGCCTGCAAAGCTCTGCACATGTGGTCTTTCTAAATCCTCAATATGAGCTATTGTCCGACAGCTTTGGGGGGATAAAGATGAAATCGGGCGTCGTTGCATTCATACTTTGGTGCGGTGGTTTTTTCCTCGTTTGCGGACTCCACCGTTTCTACACAGGGCGAACCGGCTCTGGAATCTTGTGGCTTCTGACGTTTGGACTGCTTGGGATTGGACAGATTGTGGATTTGTTCATGCTGGGCTCGATGGTCCGACAGGCAAACATGATGAGGGGTTTGGCCGGCGCATCAGCCTTTGTCCACAACAACAATGTTGTGGCGCCTGTGATCAACATAACCGTTGACCCTCGATATGTTACATCGCCACCTTCGAACCAGAGCACTCCATCCTAAGACTGGCTGATGATAGAAACGGCCATTCAGCCGATTAGTCCATCAATGGCCGAGGGATTACCATGAAATTATCGTTGATCGAGAGGTCGGCGCTAACGCTGGAGAACTACATTGATGGAAAGATGGGAAGCCATTTTCTATCGGAAAAGTTTTTGGACGGCATTGCCGAACAGCGGAATGAAATCAGCCGGCGACAGGCAAGAGTGTCATCAAGGCTGTTCCTGTTGACCACCATTTTAGCGTTTTTTTCCAATATAACAGGTAGCGTTACGTTTCTCGGAGCCTCAGTTAGAATCTCACCTGAATTTGCATCGGCACTCTCAACGCTTGTGGCCGCTGGGTTGGTCGCCACTGTATTTGCGCTCCTCGACCAAATTATCTTAGACCGCTACGTCACAGCAATTGGGAAGAAGGTGGGCATGTTCTCCTTCCCAATTTTCCTCCTACACAAGACCGCATTTAATCTGTGGATCGATCCGTTGATGCCAAGATACTACGGTCCAAAATCAAGGCGCCCACAACACCTCGCTATGCGCCTTATGCTGATTTTTGCAAT
>NZ_RZTB01000223.1:0-3439 GCF_003997735.1 Mesorhizobium sp. M7A.F.Ca.MR.148.00.0.0
GCGGTTCGGGCGGCGTCGGCTCGATCAATTTCGGCGGCCTGCGCGATTTCGGCAACGTGCTGCGCCTGCGCGTGGTGACGATGGAGGCCGAACCGAAAGCGCTCGAACTTACTGGCGAGGATCTGCACAAGGTGACCCACGCCTACGGCACCAACGGCATCATATCGGAGGTCGAGATGCCGCTGACCGCGGCTTATGAATGGATCGATGTCATCGTCGGCTTCGGCGCTTTCATGGATGCTGCCCGCTACGGCAATGCGCTGGCGTGTCAGGACGGTATCCTGACCAAGCTGATCACGCCGATAGCCGCACCCGTGCCTCAGCTCTATTTCAAGCGGCACCAGAAGTTCCTCCGGGAAGGGCAAAGCATCTGCGTCGTCATGGTGGCGCAGCACGGGCTGGATCCTTTCCTTGCCTTCACCCGGCGTGCCGGCGGCGAGGTGATCTACAATGCGGCCACGGCGACGCCGGAAGAGAAAAAGGGCCTGCCGCCGGCCTATGAATTGGCCTGGAACCACACCACGCTGAGGGCGCTGCGCGTCGATCCTTCGATTACCTATCTGCAGTCGCTCTATCCCTTTCCCAACCAGCTGGCGCTGGTCGAGAAGATGGACGCGATGTTTCCGGGCGAGGTGTTCTCGCATCTGGAATTCGTGCGGCTGGACGGCAACATCACCTGCTTCGGCCTGCCGCTGGTCAAGTTCACCACCGAGGCGCGGCTCGACGAGATCGTGCGTCTGCATGAAGCGAATGGCTGCCCGATCTTCAACCCGCATCGCTACACGCTGGAAGAGGGCGGCATGAAGCAGACCGACGCGGTGCAGCTTGCCTTCAAGCGCGAAACCGATCCGCAAGGCCTGCTCAACCCCGGCAAGATGATCGCCTGGGAAAACCCGGACTATGATTATCGTTCGGGCCGGACATTCCTTTTCAAGGGGCTGCAGAGGGCAAGCTGATGACCAGCGTGTGGCGCTTGAACACCCCCCTCTGGCCTGCCGGCCATCTCCCCCTCAAGGGGGGAGATCAGATTGCCGCGCTGCTTTCGCTAACCATCAACGTCGCAGATAGGCAGCAACGCGGAAACCGCCAATCTCCCCCCTTGAGGGGGAGATGCCCGGCAGGGCAGAGGGGGGTGCCTCGCGCTGACCTGCAGGATGTCCTCCGATGAACATCCTCGTCCTTTACGCCCATCCGGTCGAGACCAGCTTCAATGCCGGCCTGCATTGGATGATCGTCGAGCGCCTGACGGCGGCGGGCCATACGGTTGACGACTGCGATCTCTATGCCGAAGCGTTCGATCCGCGGATGACGCGCGATGAACGGCTGAACTATCATAACCAGCGCGGCGCCGCTGACGCTGCCGCGCCTTATGTCGAACGCCTGCTGCGCGCCGATGCGCTGGTGCTTTCCTATCCGGTCTGGAACTATGGCTTTCCAGCGATCCTGAAAGGCTTTTTCGATCGCGTCTTCCTGCCCGGCGTGTCGTTCAAACTGGTCGACGGCAAGGCGCAGCCGTCTCTGCACAACATACGCAAGGTTGCAGCGGTGACCACCTATGGCGGCAGCCGGTTCCGAGCCATGCTGATGGGCGATCCGCCACGCAAGCTGATCAATCGCATGCTGCGCGCCACCGTAAAACCGGGCGCGCCGGTGAGCTACCTCGCGCACTACGCGATGAACCTGTCTACCGACCAAACGCGCAAGGCTTTCACGACCAAGGTCGCGGCCTGCATGGATGCCTTCTGATGCGCGCGCTGGTGGTCTACTGCCATCCGGTGCCGGACAGCTTCTGTGCCGCAATTCGCGATACCGCCATCGACGTGCTGATGCGACGAGGCTGGGAGGTGCGGCTGCTCGACCTCTATGCGGAGAAATTCGACCCGGTGATGGGCTGCGATGAGCGGCGCTCCTACAATGACCAGGCGCCGCAGGACCCGGCACTGAAGCCGCACTTCGAACTGCTCAACTGGGCCGAGGCGATCCTGTTCGTCTATCCGACATGGTGGTACGGGCTGCCAGCGATGCTGAAGGGCTGGCTCGACCGGGTGTGGGCGACGGACGTCGCCTTCAAGCTGCCGGCCGGCAAGGGACGGATCAAGTCGCTGATGACGCATGTGACCAAGGTCGGCGTCATCACCACCTGCGGCGCGCCGACCTGGTGGAGCGTCGTCGTCGGCCAGCCGGGACGCAAGACCCTGCTGCGCGGCATGCGGGCGCTGTGCGCGACGCGCTGCCGGACGTTTTTCCTGGCGCACTATCTGATGGATGCCTCGACGCCGGCAACGCGGGCGGCGTTTCTGGCGAAGGTGCGGGCGAAGTTGGAGCGGTTTTGAGGGAATTGGCGTCCTTCTCCCCGCTCCACGGGGAGAAGATGCCTGCAGGCGGATGAGGGGCAGCACGAACATTGCAGAGGTTGGCGCCGCCCCTCATCCGGCCCTTCGGGCCACCTTCTCCCCGTAAACGGGGCGAAGGAAGAGAGTGCTACATCCTCGTCCGCTCCGACTTCGGATCGTACATCGGCTTCAACGACGCTTCCGCCGCAAAACGCTCGCCGGCGATCTCGATCTCATAGGTTGAGGCCAGCAGATCGGCCTCGCTCTCGCCCTCGCAAGGCACATAGCCTAGCCCGACCGCGCCGCCGAGATGATGGCCGTGATTGCCTGAAGTGATCGGGCCGACGATCTTGCCGTCGCGCAGGATCGCCTCGTTGTGGAAGAGCAGGGGCTCTGGATCCTTCAGGCGGAACTGGACGAGCCGGCGTGACAGGCCGGCTTCCTTCTTGCGCAGCACGGCATCGCGGCCGATGAAGTCGCCCTTGGCGGTCTTCACCGCGAAGCCAAGGCCGGCTTCCAGCACATTGTCCTCGTCGGTGATGTCATGGCCGAAATGCCGGAACGCCTTTTCGATGCGGCAGGAATCCAGCGTGTGCAGGCCGCAGAGTTTCAGGCCGAAATCCGCACCTGCCTCCTCGATCGCCTCGAAGACATGGGCCGCCTGGTCGGTCGAGACATAGAGTTCCCAGCCGAGTTCGCCGACATAGGTGACGCGGTGGGCGCGGGCCAGGCCCATGCCGATCTCGATTTCCTGGAACGTGCCGAACGGATTTTTATCATTGGAAAAATCGTTGGGGCTGACCTTCTGGATCAGCTTTCTTGCATCCGGGCCCATCAGGCAGAGCACGCTTTCGGCCGCCGTCACGTCGGTGATGACGACGAACTCGTCGGCGACGTGCTTGCGCAACCAAGCCAGGTCGCGCTGCAGCGTGGCGCCGGGGACGACGAGGAAGAAAGCCGTTTCCGACAGCCGCGAGATCGTCAGGTCGCTCTCGATGCCGCCGCGCTGGTTGAGCATCTGGGTGTAGACGATCTTGCCCGGGGCGACGTCCATGTCGTTGGCGCATAGTCTTTGCAGGAAGTGCCGAGCGTCGCGGCCCTCGACA
>NZ_RZTB01000223.1:3448-3846 GCF_003997735.1 Mesorhizobium sp. M7A.F.Ca.MR.148.00.0.0
GTCGAACCAGTTCTGGCGCTTCCAGGAATAGCGGTATTCGCGCTCCTGGCCCTCGCGTGCGAACCAATTGGCGCGCTCCCAACCGGCGACTTCGCCGAAAACGGCGCCGCGCGCCTTCAGATGCTCGTGCAGCGGCGAACGCCTGACATTCCTCGAGGTCGCCATCTGGCGGTAGGGGAAATGGTCGGCATAGAGCAGGCCGAGCGTTTCGGAGACGCGCTCCTTGAGGTAGCGGCGGTTCTTCTGGAACGGCTGTGCGCGGCGGATGTCGACTTCCCACAGGTCGAAGGGGGCTTCGCCATCGTTGATCCACTGCGCCAGCGCCATGCCGGCGCCTCCGGATGAGACGATGCCGATCGAATTGTAGCCGGTCGCCATCCAGTAGCCGGCCAGTTCCG
>NZ_RZTB01000224.1:0-3829 GCF_003997735.1 Mesorhizobium sp. M7A.F.Ca.MR.148.00.0.0
CTTTGCGCCTTTCAGGCAGATTTGAATTTGAAAGCAAGCACCGGAGTGAGACACGGCCGACACCGTGGCTAGGGTTCAGCCACAAACAAAGGAGTGAAGGCAATGAACCTTATACAAACCACTATGCCGATAGCCGCCTGCAACGTCGCCGCCCTCGGCACCATCGCCTATGCCATCGGCGAATCCCCCATCGGCAAAATCCTGGCGGCGCGCAGCGATATCGGCGTCTGCGCCATCCTGATCGGCTCGGATGCCGACACACTGGAGCAGGATCTCGCCAACCGCTTCCCAGGCAAGATACTGGCCAAGGACGAGGCCGCACTGCGCGACGATCTCGCGGCAATCGCGCGCTTCATCGAGACGCCCGGCGTCGGCCTCGACCTGCCGCTCGACATGCGCCATGGCACGCCATTCCAGCAGCGCGTGTGGGAGGCGCTCCGAGGCATCCCGTGCGGCGCCACCATCACCTACACCGCGCTCGCCCGGCGTCTCGGCCAGCCGAACGGCGCCCGCGCCGTGGCGACCGCCTGTGCGGCCAATGCGATTGCGCTGGGCATTCCCTGCCACCGTGTTGCCCGCGCCGACGGCACGCTGTCGGGCTACCGCTGGGGCGTCGAGCGCAAGCGCGCCCTGCTCTACAAGGAGGCTACGATATGAAGGCCCATGCCAAAATTGCCAGATCGGTGATCGAAGCCGCCGGGACGCGCATCGCCGATTACGACTGGCCCGCCCTTACCGCCGAACTCGACGGCTTCGGCTGCGCGGTGATTGAAAAGCTGCTGTCGCCCGAAGAGTGCCGACAGATCGCCGACCTCTATCCCGAGGAGAAGCATTTCCGCAGCCACATCCATATGGCCAGGCATGGCTTCGGCAAGGGCGAGTACCGCTACTTCCGCTATCCCTTGCCCGACCTCCTGGCTGGCCTGCGCAGCGCGCTCTATCCCAGGCTGGCCGAGGTCGCGAATCGGTGGAACGAGCGCATGGGGCAGGCCATGCGTTATCCCGCGACGCATGCGGCGTTTCTCGATCAGTGCCATGCCGCCGGCCAGACACGGCCGACGCCGCTGCTGCTGCAATATGTGCCTGGCGACTTCAACTGCCTGCACCAGGATCTCTATGGCGATCTCGCCTTTCCGCTGCAGGTGGCGATCCTGCTCTCCGAACCGGGCCGGGATTTCACAGGCGGCGAGTTCGCGCTGACCGAGCAGCGCCCGCGCATGCAGAGCCGGGTCGAAGTGGTGCCGCTGCGCCAGGGCGACGCCGTTGTGTTCGCCGTCCACAACCGGCCGGTGCAGGGCACCAAAGGCAACTACCGCGTCAATCTGCGCCACGGCGTCAGCCGGCTGCGCTCAGGCATGCGCCACACGGTAGGGATTATTTTCCACGACGCCAAGTGAGCAGGGAGAAGATGGAGGTTCCCCTCACCCCGCCGGTGCATAGCGGCTGACCACCATGCCGCAGGCATAGGCCTTCGAGCCGAGCAGCCGCAGGTTCCTAAAACCGCCCTGATCAAAAATCCGGCGGCCCGCCCCCAGCACCGCCGGGTTGACGAACAGCTGGAACTCGTCGACCAGCCCGGCCGCGATCAGCGCTGACGCGAAACCGGCGCCGCCGAACACGGCAATGTCGCCACCCTCGCCCGTCTTCAGCGCGTTGACCTCGCGCGGCAGGTCGCCGCTGGCCACACTGGTGCGCTCCCAAGCCGGCTCCCAGGCCGATTGCTCGAGCTTGTCGCTGAGCACCACCTTACGGGCGTCGACGATGCGCTGCGCAAAGGCGTAGAACGGATCGCGCGGAAACTTCTTCGCCGCATTGCCCCAATGGGTGAGATAGCCCTCCTGCGCCATCTTGCGGCTGAGCAGGATGGTATCGACGCCTGCGAAGACAGCGTTGAAGTCCTGCTTCAGCGCATCGTCCCAGGCGCTCTCGTCACCCCACTCCCAGAGCTGCCAGGAATGGTCCTCGGTGGCGCCGACAAAGCCGTCGACCGATATCTGCATCTGCAGGACCAGCTTTTTCACCGTCATTCTCCTCAGGGCCATCCAAAACAGTTTACATTTGGAACCGTTGACACAAGGCCAAAACGATGTCAATAGTAAAGTGATTTAAAAATGGAAGCATAGATGTCGACGCGCGAAAAATCCGGCTGCCCGATCAACCTGTCGCTCGAACTGATCGGCGACCGCTGGACGCTGCTCATCATCCGCGACATGGCCTTCGCCGGCAAAAGGCACTTTCGCGAATTCCTGCAATCCGACGAAGGCATCTCCTCGCGCACGCTGGCCGAGCGGCTGCAAACGCTTCAGGAGGAAGGCATCCTCACCAGAAGCCACGACCCCACGCATGGCTTGAGAACGGTCTACCGGCTGACCGAGGCAGGTATCGACCTCTTGCCGGTGCTGGCGACGCTCGGCGCCTGGGGCAGCAAGTACCGCGAGGCCGACGATAAGCTGGCCGGGATTGCCGACGAGTTGGCGGCAGGCGGCGAAGCAGCGCTGGAAAAGATGAAAGCGGCGCTGCGATCGGAGCATATTGTCTAGGCGGTTGCGTTCACGCCGAACCGGCACAGCTGTTGCCGCACAAATCGCCCTTCGCTTGACAATGATCCACCTTTGTTCTTTATTTGTTCCATCTATCAGCAACTGCGGATGTGCGGTCGATGGACACGGCAGCCACCATCCTGCATGCCGATCTCGACGCTTTCTACGCCTCGGTCGAGCAGTTGCTCGATCCGTCGCTGCGCGGCAAGCCGATCGCGGTGGGCGGCGGCGTCGTGCTCGCCGCTTCCTATGAGGCGCGCGCCTTCGGCGTGCGCGGCGGCATGCCAGGGCGCAAGGCGCGCGAACTCTGCCCGCAATTGATCTTCGTCGGCGGCAATTTCAGCCATTACCAGCGGCTGGGCGACGCGGCGATCAAGGTGCTCGACGATTTTACCCCGGTGGTCGAGCGCATCTCCATCGACGAGGCCTTTGCCGACGTTGCCGGTTGCACGCATCTGTTCGGCTCGCCGCAAGCGATCGCGACGACCATCCGCCGCCGCGTGCGGGCCGAACTCGGCCTGCCGATCTCGATCGGCGTGGCACGCACCAAGCATCTGGCCAAGATCGCCTCGCAGGTCGCCAAACCGGACGGGCTGGTGGTCGTCGACCCCGGCACCGAGCTCGCCTTCCTGCATGATCTGCCGGTAAGTCTGATGTGGGGCGTTGGCCCGGCGACCAGGGCGCGGCTGGCCGAGATCGGCGTCGAGACCATCGGTCAACTGGCCAGGACGCATGGCGCTCGGTCCCGCCGCCGGCGAAAAGCTCGCCGCCTTGTCATGGAACCGCGACCCACGAAAGCTCGAAACGCATCGCCGCGCGCATTCGGCCGGCGCCCAATCGGCGCTGGGCCAAAAACCCGCCGTGGCGCGGATCATCACACCCACTCTGCTGCATCTGGCCGACCGCGTCGCCAGCCGGCTGCGCGCCAAGGCGCGGCCCGGCCGCACGGTGACGGTGCGCGTGCGCTTTGCCGATCTCACCGCCGTCACGCGCTCGATCACGCTCGGCCAGCCGATCTCGGCGACCGCGATGCTGGCCGAGATCGCCGGCGATCTGGTGCGCGGCGTCCTCGCCGACAACCCCCACGAAAGAACGATCTCGCTGCTGGCGATCTCGGTGTCGCATCTTGAGGAAAGCTTCGAGCTGCAGCTCGACCTGCCGCTTGGCCTCGCTGACGAGAAACACCGGCCCGGCACGAAGAAGGGCCTGGCACGCTTCGACGCCGACCGCGCCATCGACAAGATCCGCGAACGCTTCGGCAAACAGGCGGTCGGCTACGGCACGGTGGC
>NZ_RZTB01000225.1:0-3731 GCF_003997735.1 Mesorhizobium sp. M7A.F.Ca.MR.148.00.0.0
CCTTGCTCCGCCCGTGGATGACGAAGCGATGGGGCGTTCCGCAATCGGTCCATCAAAATCTCTGCATCGACAAACTGATTCATTTTACGAGAGCACATCGTTTCACGTGAGTCATTTCCCAATGCAGAACTGTGAGAAAATCACGTCCAACATGTCCTCGACGTCAATGGCGCCGACAATACGGCCCAGGCGATCTGCTGCAAGCCGCAACTCCTCGGCGCGCAACTCCTGCCCGACCGTCTGGCCGTCGGTTGCGCGAACCAGGTAACTATTCGCCGCGCCAAGCAGTTCAACGTGGCGCAGGCGCGACGGCAGGACATCGCCGAAGCTGCCGGCTGCTTCCGCTGCCCGCCGGCCGATTTCCCCCAGCAGTTCCTCGACGCCCGTCCCGCTCTTTACCGAAATGACAAGGTCATAATCCTCCGTCGCGTCACTCGCCGCGCGGTCTTCCAGCAGATCGAGCTTGGTGCCGACGCGCACGGTCGGCGCCACAGTCGGCAGCTCGCCGACATCTCTTGGGTTCGCGATGTCCTGCAGCAAGAGCAAGAGATCGGCGCCATGCGCCTTGGCCCTCGCCTTCTCGATGCCGATCGCCTCGACCTTCCCCGGCGCGTCGCGCAGCCCGGCCGTATCCGTAAGCCGGACCCGCAGCCCCTGGAGATCAAGTGTCACTTCAAGCAAATCCCGCGTCGTGCCGGGTTCATCCGTTACTATAGCGGCATCCCGCCGCGCCAGGGCGTTGAACAGACTCGACTTACCGGCGTTGGGCGCGCCAAGGATAACGACCTCGAAGCCGTCACGGATGATCTCGGCAGCACGAAATCCGGCAACGTGCCGGTCGATCTCGCCGATCATAGTTTTGACATCAGACCAAACCGTATCCGAAACGGAACCGGGGACATCGTCTTCATCGGCAAAATCGATCTCCGCCTCGATCATGGCACGGGCGTGGATCAGCCTGCGACGCCAGCCGAGATAGAGTTCGCTCTGAGCGCCTTCGGCATTTTGGACAGCAAAACGCCGCTGCGCCTCGGTTTCGGCGTTGACGAGATCCGCCAGCGCCTCGGTCTCGACCAAGTCGGCCTTGCCGTTGAGAAAGGGGCGGCGCGTGAATTCGCCCGGTTCCGCGTGCCTGATGCCGTCTAAACCAGTAATCGTCTCCAGCATCCTGGCCACCACGGCGCGTCCGCCATGAACGTGGAATTCCGCCACATCCTCGCCCGTAAAACTGGCCGGTCCGGGAAAGAAGACGACCAAGCCCTTATCAAGCACGGTTCCATCGGGCGCCCTGAATCTGCGCAAGACCGCGACGCGGGGCTTAACAATACCCCCGGCAATCGTTTCGACTACGAATCGAGTCTGCGGGCCGGAAATGCGAATGACGGCGACGCCGGCCGGGAGCCGGCCGCTCGACAGCGCTACGATGGAATCGCCTGAAATCATTTGCCCGCTCTACCGAACCGCCCTAGCTTTACGCCCATCAGCCAATCGCACCCGAGTTTGCCCAGTGACGCTGCCAGCGCAAAACCTGCTTGCCGAAGAAGCCAGCCCCTACCTGCAGCAGCACAGCGGCAATCCCGTGCACTGGCGCGCCTGGTCGCCGGCTTCGCTCGAAGAGGCCAACGCGCTGGACAGGCCGATCCTGCTCTCGGTCGGCTATGCCGCCTGCCACTGGTGCCACGTCATGGCGCATGAAAGCTTCGAGGACGATGGTGTCGCCGCCGTCATGAACCGTCTGTTCGTCAATATCAAGGTCGACCGCGAGGAGCGCCCCGACATCGACCAGATCTATATGGCGGCGCTGTCCTCGATGGGCGAGCAGGGTGGCTGGCCACTGACCATGTTCCTGACGCCGGACGGCAAGCCGTTCTGGGGCGGCACCTACTTTCCGCGCGAGCCACGCTACGGCCGCCCCGGTTTCATCCAGGTGATGGAGGCGGTGGACAAGGCCTGGCGCGAGAAGCGGGCGAGCCTCAACCAGAGCGCCGACGGTCTGACCACACATGTCGAGGCACGGCTCGCCGGTTCGCACGCGAAAACAGGGCTCGACCGCGACACGCTGGCTGAGCTTGCCAAGGGCATAGACGGCATGATCGACCGCGATCTCGGCGGCCTGCGCGGCGCGCCCAAATTCCCCAATGCGCCGTTCATGCAAACGCTGTGGCTGTCCTGGCTGCGCGACGGCAACGCCAGTCATCGCGACGACGTTCTCAACAGCCTCGAACAGATGGTCAGCGGCGGCATTTACGATCATATCGGCGGCGGGCTCAGCCGTTACTCGACCGACGCCGAGTGGCTGGTGCCGCATTTCGAAAAGATGCTTTACGACAATGCCCAGCTGATCCGCTTCTGCAGCTGGACCTATGCCGCAAGCGGCAACGAGTTGTTCCGGGTCCGAATCGAAGAGACGATCGGCTGGCTGCTGCGCGAGATGCGCGTCGACGGCGGCGCCTTTGCCGCCAGCCTCGATGCCGACAGCGACGGCGAGGAAGGGCTGTTCTACACCTGGAGCCGAGAAGAGGTCGAAGCTGCCATCGGGGAAGATTCCACCTTGTTTTTCAAACACTTCACCCTCTCCAGCCCGCATGGCTGGGAAGGCAAGCCGGTCGTCCACCAAACCCTGTCCCAGCAATCGCACTATGTGATCGATCGCGCAGAGCTCGGCCCGCTCAAGGCGAAACTCCTCACCGTGCGGGAACAGCGGGTCAGGCCCGGTCTTGACGCAAAAACCCTCATCGACTGGAACGGCCAGATGATCGCAGCACTTGCCGAGGCCGGTCGGTCGTTGGCGCGGCCCGACTGGATCGACTCGGCGGCAAAAGCCTTCGCCCACATAAGCACCGCCGGCCGCGACGGCCGTCTGCCGCATTCGATGCTCGGCGCCAGAAAACTATTCCCTGCTTTGTCCAGCGACTATGCCGCCATGGCCAACGCAGCGATCTCGCTGTTCGAGGCCACTGGGAATTGGAGCTATGTCGACCAGGCCGGCCAGTTTATCGAGCAGCTCGACCATTGGCACGCCGACACCGAAAAGACAGGTTACTACCTGACCGCCTCGGACAGCACCGACGTGCCGATCCGCATCCGCGGCGATGTCGACGAAGCGATTCCCTCCGCTACCGGCCAGATCATCGAGGCACTGGTCCGGCTCGCCTCCGTCACCGGCAATCTCGACCTGCAGGAAAGGGCCTGGCAAGTCGCCGAGCATGCCGCCGGCCGCGCGGCGCACCAGGCCTATGGCCAGGCCGGCATCGTCAACGCCTGCGCGCTGGCGATCGAGCCACTCAAACTGGTCATCGTCGATGCGCTTGACGATCCAAAGCTCGTTCCGGTTGCGAATCGAAGTCCCGACCCCCGCCGCGTCGACGTTGTCGTGCCGATAGGTACGGGTACGAATCGACCCTTGCTGCCTGGCGGAATCCTGCCGCCGACCAACGAGGCGGGTGCATGGTTGTGTACTGGGCAGGTGTGTTTGCCGGTCGTGACGGATGCTGAAGAGTTGGAACGATTGTTGCGAGGGCGATAAGGGCAACGCTGCTCGATCTGCCCAAAATTGCGGCGCTGGCGCCGCCCCTCATCCGCCTGCCGGGCATCTTTCCCCGTATAGGGACGGGGAGAAAGACGCCGTCATGGACGGTTTCGCCAATTTTCAACGCAGCAGAACGAGCGCCGAGGGTGCGGCCATCTCCCTTCTCCCCGTCACTATATGGGGAGAAGGTGCCGGCAGGCGG
>NZ_RZTB01000226.1:0-3724 GCF_003997735.1 Mesorhizobium sp. M7A.F.Ca.MR.148.00.0.0
TGCCAGAGATCACGCGGCTGTTCGTCAAACCACAGACGGCAGGCACCTGGGAGCAGCGGCGCAAGCTGATCGAGACCGCATCCGATCCGGCTCTGGACTAGCGCTGCGCCATTGCCTCACGGCCTTGCCCCGCTAGATTGAAGGGACTTTGGAGGAACGAAGATGAGAATAGACGGCGGCTGTCATTGTGGCGCCATCACTTACGAGGCCGAGGTCGACCCGGAGAACACCGGAATCTGCCACTGCACCGATTGCCAACAACTGACCGGAACGGCTTTTCGCGTGACCGTGGGCGCGCCGGAAGGCCACTACCGGATCACCAAGGGTGCGCCAAAGGTCTATATCAAGACAGGGTCGAGCGGCGACAAGCGCGCGCAGGGCTTTTGCGGCGAGTGCGGCTCGCATCTCTACGCGACATCGGTTGGCGACGGGCCGAAGGTTTATGGCATCCGGGTCGGCACGGCGCGACAACGTGAACAGTTGGTCCCGAGACGGCAAAGCTGGCACCGCTCGGCGCTGCCCTGGTTGCCGGAATTCCCGGGTATGACGACCAAGGAAGAGCAGTAGCGCCGGTCCGGCGCCGCGCCTCAATCGTCGCCTTCGACGACCCTCAGCCTGAGCTGCCCGGTTTTCGAATCGGCAACGCGCGCGCCAGTATCGACCTTCGCGGCGGGAGCCCGTGACGCTGCGTCCGCGGCGGCATCGCCGTCGGGCTGGGCGCCGAACTCCAGCGCTTCGATCTTCTGGCCGCGCTTGGTGACCTTCGACGTCGAAACCAGGATGTCGTCGATGTCCTTGGCCGACTGGCCGAAATGCACCTGCAGCTTGCGCACCCGCTCATCGACGCGCGCGACATCCTCCATCAGCCGAATGACCTCGCCCTGGATCAGATGCGCCTGTTCGCGCATGCGGGCATCCTTGAGGATCGCCTGGATGACCTGGATCGACAGCATCAGCAGCGACGGCGAGACGATGACGATTCGGGCACGGTGCGCCTTGTGGACGATCGCCTCGAAATTCTCGTGGATCTCGGCGAACACCGATTCGGACGGCACGAACATGAAGGCGGTGTCCTGCGTCTCGCCCTGGATCAGGTATTTTTCCGAGATATCGCGGACATGGATCTCGATGTCGCGGCGGAAGGCCTGCGAGGCGGCCTTCTGCAGGTCGGCGCCATCGGCGGCGCGGATGGCGTTCCAGGCCTCGAGCGGAAACTTGGCGTCGATGGCCAGCGACGGTGCGCCGTTCGGCATCTTCACCAGGCAGTCAGGACGGCTGCCGTTCGACAGCGTCGCCTGGAATTCATAGGCGCCATGGGGCAGGCCGTCGGCAACGATCGCCTCCATGCGAGACTGACCGAAAGCACCGCGCGTCTGCTTGTTGGAGAGGATCGCCTGCAGCTGCACGACCTGGCCGGCGAGCGACTGGATGTTGCCCTGCGCGACATCGATGATGGCCAGCCGCTCCTGCAATTTGGCCAGGCTCTCATGCGTGGATTTGGTCTGCTCGGTCATGGTCTGGCCGAGCCGGCCGGTCATCGCGTCGAGACGCTGGCCGATCGATTGCGTCAGCTCCGCCTGCCGTGCGCCGAACACTTCCGCAATGGCGCCCATGCGACCCTGCATTTCGGCCTGGCTTTGCAGAATGCCGGCCATCCGCACTTCCGCGTCGCGGGCATGATCGGCGGCTTCGGCAGCCGCCACGGCGCGCGCCTTCGCCGACCGCCACAGCGCAATGACCAGCGCCACGAACAGGGCCAGAAACAGCAAAGCGCCGAAGGCCAGCGCATGGCCGAGCGTGATCGTTGTGGCGCCAAGCCGGGCGACAGGCTCCGAAAGGATGGTGCTCAAATCATTCATGTGGACAGCATAGACGATTCGCCGCGATAGCACAGATCAAAACGTGAACGAGCCTGATGCCGACCGGTTGACGCTTTTCTCTGGAGGTCTTAGGTGGAACGCCATGTCGATCAAGCCGCTCATCATCCTTCCCGACCCCATCCTGCGCCAGGTTTCCAAGCCCGTGGAGCGTGTCGACGCGCCTTTGCGCAGATTAGCCGACGACATGCTGGCGACCATGTATGACGCGCCGGGTATCGGGCTGGCGGCGATCCAGATCGGCGAACCGCTGCGCTTACTGGTGATCGATCTGGCCAAGGAAGACGAGACGCCGGCGCCGCATGTCTTCATCAATCCGGAAATCCTGGAGAGCGCAGATGCGCGCTCCGTCTACGAGGAAGGCTGCCTGTCGATCCCGGATTATTACGCCGAGGTCGAACGCCCGGCCGCCGTGCGGGTCAAGTATCTCGACCGCGACGGCAAATTGCAGGATATGGAGGCCGAAGGCCTGATGGCGACCTGCCTGCAGCATGAGATCGACCACCTCAATGGCGTCCTGTTTATCGACCACATCTCGAAGCTGAAGCGCGACATGGTGGTGAAGAAATTCAAGAAGCTCGCCAGGGACAAGGCGCCGGGCAAGCTGGCGGGATAGGGATCATTCGAGCACGCCACGTAAAACCCAATCCCTGCCAAGCTCGAACGCTTTTGCACCGATCTCTAATGCAAGCGCGCGAGATTCTGGCGAGATGATCAGCACCAGAGAGACAACCAC
This sequence comes from Mesorhizobium sp. M7A.F.Ca.MR.148.00.0.0, assembly GCF_003997735.1. NCBI lineage: Bacteria > Pseudomonadati > Pseudomonadota > Alphaproteobacteria > Hyphomicrobiales > Phyllobacteriaceae > Mesorhizobium > Mesorhizobium sp. M7A.F.Ca.MR.148.00.0.0. The sequence continues at coordinate 2,614 of NZ_RZTB01000226.1, forward strand.
GGCTAACACCATCAGTAGCAGGGTGTTATAAATGGCGAAATTGCTCTCTCTTCGCCTCGACAATTCGCCTTTCTCGTATCGTTCTTCGACCGATTTGTATTCAGCTATTGGCTTCCTGCGTTTCCCAAAGGGATTTTGAGCGCGCTGCATATGAAGCTCCCAGGACAGATCCGCGAAGCATACGCCTGACAGTTGGTGTAGACTTAATGGACCGTTTTGAGTGGCTGGGTGAAGGGGGCGGAACTCTTGTTGATCAATGACTCCGGGGGTGATATCAGTGATATCAAATCTTGGAGGCATCCATGGGCGATATGTTGATCAGAGATATTCCCGAACCGTTGAAGCGCGAAATCGAACACGCGGCGCGCAAGGGCGGCCAAAGTCTTTCGGGCAAGGCGATCGATCTCTTGCGTAAAGGCATGGTCGCGGAGAAAGAAGCCAAACCGGAGCCGGGACTTTCCGCGTGGGATGCCATTCGTTCGGCGTTCGCTGCTGAAAATGCAATAGGCGATGAATTTTCCGAGATAATGGACCAAATCGAAGCGGACGGAAAACGCGACTTCGGCCATCCAGTTGAGGATTTCGAGTGATCATCCTCGATACCAATGTTGTTTCCGAAGCCAGCAAACCGGCGCCCGACTTGAATGTCTCCGCCTGGTTCCGCAAACAGGATCTTCTCGCACTCTACATGTGTGGGCCAGTCATCATGGAGCAGTCTTTCGGGGCCGAACGGTTTTTGAACAAGACGGGATCAGACCGTTATATTCGCGTGCTCGATCAGCTGATTTCGCAGCAGTTCGCCGGCCGTATCGTGGAATTTTCCGGTTCGATCCCCCGACTTGCCGGCAAGCTGCGGGCGACGCGGGAAAGAATTGGCCGTCCGATCAGTCTTTCCGACGCCATGATTGCCGCGATCTGCCTCGCCCATGATGCGACGCTTGCCACGCGCAACGTTCGCGACTTCGACGAGCTTGACCTGAAGCGCGTAAACCCGTTTGAAGCGGACGCCTGAGCCGGCACACGGTGCGAGCAAGAAGACAGGATACCAGAAGAAAAATGCCCCTTCGCGTCATCTTCATGGGCACGCCGGAGTTTTCGGTGCCGACTTTGC
>NZ_RZTB01000227.1:0-3629 GCF_003997735.1 Mesorhizobium sp. M7A.F.Ca.MR.148.00.0.0
ACCGATCCGCAGGGGCGGTTCCGCTTCACGACGGTGAAGCCGAAGGGCTACACGCTGCCGTCGGACGGCCCAGTCGGCCAATTGATGTCGGCGCTTGGCCTTGGCCTCGAGCGGCCGGCCCACATCCATTTTCGCGTCTCGGCGGAGGGCTTCGAAACGCTGACGACCCACATCTTCGACCGGTCGGACCCCGCGATCGGCCGGGATGCCATCTTCGGGGTCAAACCCGAACTCATGGCCGAGTTCCGCGCGCTGCCGCCTAACGGAGGAAAACGGAAGCACGCGCTCGACCTCAACCTCGTGCTCTGCCCGCAGCGGCGGGGCGAAACCGAACCCTCTGGGAGGAGATGACCGATGGCACGTGTCAGCGGCTACCACCATTTGACGCTCTCGACGGACAGCGCTCAGGAAGATTTTGATTTCTATACCAAGGCACTGGGCCTGCATTCGGTGAAGCGCACCGTCTTGTTCGACGGCGTCATCCCGGTCTACCATCTCTATTACGGCTCGCCCAACGGCGATGCCTCGACGATCATCACCACCTTCCCGTTCCGCAAGCCAGGCGTCTATGGCCGCCGCGGATCCAACCAGTCGCGCACCATCATGCAGTCGATCCCCAAGGGGGCCGCGGATTTCTGGGTCGACCGGTTGAATGCGCGTGGCATCGAGGCCATCAAGATCACCCGTTTTGGCGCCGACCGTGCGGCTTTCGCACATCCCTGCGGTATCCCGCATGAGCTGGTGGAAAGCGACAGGGATCCACGCGCGCCCATCGCCAACGAAACGCAGGGCATCGGCAAGGCCCACGGCATCAAGGGAATCTACGGCGCCGTGGTGGCGGTGATGGACCGCACCGCCATGGACGACTTCCTGACCATCGCATTGCCGATGGAGAAAGAGGGCGACGACCACGAAGGGCTGGTGTTCCGCGTGCCCGACGCGGCCGGCGTCGCTCAGCGCGTGGAGGTCATTGTCGACCGCGACAGCCCGCAGGGCACCTGGACGCTGGCGGGCGGCACGATCCACCACCTCGCCCTCAACACCGGCGACGAAGAGAACCAGTTGAAACTGCGCGCCCATATAGAGGGCCTCGGCTTCACCGATATTTCGGAGCAGAAGGACCGCAACTACTTCAAGTCCTGCTATGTCCGCTCCCCCGGAGGCGCGCTGTTCGAAATTGCCTGGACCACGCCCGAAGGCTGGGCCAAGGACGAGCCCCCGGGCCAGATCGGCAAGACGCTGGTCTTTCCGCCATGGTTCAAGGACCGCGAGAGTGAATTGCAGGCCGGCCTGGAAGAGGCGGATTTCGCGTGAGTTCAGGCAGCGGTCCGCTCCGGCTTGGGCCAAGAGGTCCGGAGGCGAAGGCGATTTGCGTCTTCGTCCACGGCCGCGGCCAATCGCCCGAAGAGATGCAGTCGCATGTGCTGTCGCGGCTTTCTGCGTCCGCCGTGGCCTTCATCCTGCCGCGCGCACCGCTCGGCATGTGGTGGGAGGCGCGTGCCGTCGACCCGTTGACGCCGGTCGCCCGGGCGCAGCTTTCCGACGCGCTCGACCACCTTGCGGCCGCAATGGTCGCGGCGCGGGCCGAACTGCCCGGACTGCCGCTTCTTCTCGCGGGCTTCTCGCAAGGGGCGTGTCTGTCGATCGAGTATCTCTGCGCGGGGCTGCCGCCGCCGGACGCTTTGGCGGCCTTCACGGGCTGCCGTGTCGGCGTTCCGGCGGACGAAAGATCCGAGGCGGCGCCGGCCGGAATGCCGATCTATCTTTCCGGTGGCGATGCTGATCCCTGGATTCCGGTCTCGGCGTTTGCCGATGCCGCGCAATCGCTGGGCCGGTTTGGCGCGAGCCTGCGGGCCGATCTGTTCCCGGGCCGCGGCCATGAGGTCTCGGACGCCGAGATCGCCATGCTGGGCACGATCCTCGACGACCTCGCGGCCGGGCGTGGCCCGCGCATGGAGGCGGCGCGATGATGGACAGCTTCACCTTTCCGGGCCTGACGACACGGGTAGTCTTCGGTTCCGGCAGCATGGCTCGCGTCGAGGAGGAAGTCCGGCGGCTCGGCCATGACAAGGTGATGGTGCTGTCGACATCGCATCAGAAGGGCGATGCGGAAAGACTGGCCGCAAGCCTTGGTGGCCTCGCGGCCGGGATCTTTGCCGGCGCGGTCATGCATACCCCTGTCGAGGTCACGGAAAAGGCCGTCGATGCCTTCCGCAGCAGCGGCGCTTCGGCGGTCGTCAGCCTTGGCGGCGGCTCGACCACCGGGCTCGGCAAGGCCATTGCCGTGCGCACCGGCGCCGACCAGGTGGTCATTCCCACCACCTATGCCGGCTCGGAAATGACCGACATCCTCGGCGAGACGGCGGCCGGTGAGAAGACCACCCGCCGCTCGCCGGACATCCGCCCGGAGACGGTAATCTACGACGTTGATCTGACATTGAGCCTGCCGGTAGGCCTCACCGTCACCTCGGCGATGAACGCGATCGCCCATGCGATGGAGGCTTTCTATGCTCCCGATCGCAACCCGGTGATAGTGCTGATGTGCAGGGATGCCATGGTTGCCTTCCGGGACGGCATTCCAAGGTTGATCGGCAATCCGCAGGAGCGCGCAGCGCGGACGCAGGCGCTCTATGCGGCGTGGTGCTGCTCGACCGCGCTAGGCTATGTCTCGATGGCGCTGCATCACAAGCTGGCGCATGTCTTCGGCGGCTCGTTCGATACGCCGCATGCCGAAACCCACGCCATCCTGCTGCCCTACACGACCGCCTTCAACGAAGCGGCAGTGCCCGATCTGCTGCGCCCCATCGCCGAGGCATTCGGCGGCGGCTCGGCGGGCGGCGGGCTCTGGGATTTCGCACAGTCGGTCGGCTCTCCGCTGAGCTTGAAGGCGATCGGCATCGAGGAGACCGATCTCGACCGCGCGGCGGCGATCGCGGTCAAGAATGCCTATGCCAATCCGAGGCCAATCGATCCGGGATCGATAAGGGAACTCCTTCAGGTGGCGTGGGAGGGACGCCGTCCGGGGGCTTGAGAATAAAACAAGAGGGAGGAACTACAGTGATCACAAGACGCAGCCTACTGAAAGCCTCGGCGGCGACAGGCCTGGCGCTGGCCGGTTCGCGCCTGGCGACGCCGGCCATCGCGCAAGGCGCCAAGATCCGCCTGGGCTATGTTTCGCCGCAGACCGGGCCGCTTGCCGGCTTCGCGGAGAGCGATGCCTACAACATCAAGGCCTTCCTCGCTTCCGAGGCGGGCAAGAACTTCGAGGTCATCGTCAAGGACAGCCAGTCGAATCCCAATCGCGCGGCCGAGGTGGCGAAGAGCCTGATCGTCGATGACGAGATCAACCTGATGCTCGTCGGCTCGACACCCGAGAACACCAACCCTGTGGCCACCACCTGCGAGGCGGAGGGCGTGCCGGTCATCTCGACGATGGCGCCGTGGCAGCCCTGGTTTATCGGCCAGCAGGGCAATCCGGCCGATCCGTCCTCGTGGAAGCCTTTCAATTTCGCCTATCATTATTTCTGGGGTCTCGAAGACATCATCGCCGTCTACACCGGCATGTGGAAGCAGCTTTCCACCAACGGCAAGGTGGGCGGGCTGTTCCCCAACGATGCCGACGGCAATGC
>NZ_RZTB01000228.1:0-3626 GCF_003997735.1 Mesorhizobium sp. M7A.F.Ca.MR.148.00.0.0
AAGCAAGGCCGCGCAACAGCGCAAACCCATTCACTTTGCCTGAAGGCTTGTCACTTTCTTCCTCGCTCTTGCAAAAATGCGAAAGAAAATTACATGCGGTTTTCGCATGGCTGCCAAGCCTTGGTCGGCGCGCAATATTTAGTGCTCCGGGCTTGACGGTCCGCGGTCTTACGAGTAGAAGCCGCCCAGTCAGAACCGATGTGAGGCTCTCCCTTCCGAAGCGACACGCTTTGGAGTTTGCCTCAAACAGGGTTCGTTTTACGAGCGAAAAGACATTTCCGGCGTGCACGAAGCGGCTTCCGCTTCCTCTGCCTTTTGTTCGGGCAAGACCGCGAGGCGCGGTTTATGGCCCGAATTTGCGTATGGAAATGACGCTTTGAGCGGCCCTGACCGGGCGAGACACGGAATTGAGAGACAAGAGGGTTTAATGCCTACCGTCAACCAGCTGATCCGCAAGCCGCGCATTGCGCCGGTGAAGCGCAACAAGGTCCCGGCCATGCAGCAGAACCCGCAGAAGCGGGGCGTCTGCACGCGCGTCTATACAACGACGCCGAAGAAGCCGAACTCGGCGCTGCGCAAGGTGGCCAAGATCCGCCTGACCAATGGTTTTGAAGTGATCGGGTACATCCCCGGCGAAGGCCACAACCTTCAGGAACACTCCGTGGTCATGATCCGCGGCGGCCGCGTCAAGGATCTTCCGGGCGTTCGCTACCACATCATCCGCGGCGTGCTCGACACGCAGGGTGTGAAAAACCGCAAGCAGCGCCGTTCGAAGTACGGCGCCAAGCGTCCGAAGTAAGGGACGTCCGAAGTAAGATTTTCCGGCCTTGGCGCTCCTTGAGTGCGTCGGGCTACGAGATTGAGAGACAAAAGCCATGTCGCGTCGTCACAGTGCAGAAAAGCGTGAGATCAATCCGGACCCGAAGTTCGGCGATCTGATCGTCACCAAGTTCATGAACGCCGTCATGTATGACGGTAAGAAGTCGGTTGCCGAGACCATCGTCTACGGCGCGCTCGACCAGGTTCAGTCGAAGACCAAGCAGGAGCCGGTCACCGTCTTCCATCAGGCGCTCGACAATGTCGCGCCGCATGTTGAAGTGCGTTCGCGTCGTGTCGGTGGCGCCACCTACCAGGTTCCGGTCGACGTGCGCCCCGAGCGGCGCCAGGCATTGGCCATTCGCTGGCTGATCGCGGCGGCCCGCAATCGCAACGAGACCACGATGGTCGACCGCCTCTCCGGCGAGCTGATGGATGCGGCCAACAACCGCGGCACGGCTGTCAAGAAGCGTGAAGACACCCACAAGATGGCTGAAGCCAACCGCGCTTTCGCGCACTACCGCTGGTAAAGCGCGAACGAGACTGAGAGGCAGCTACGATGGCCCGCGAATACAAAATCGAAGACTACCGCAATTTCGGTATCATGGCGCATATTGACGCCGGCAAGACGACGACCACCGAGCGCGTCCTCTACTACACGGGCAAGTCGCACAAGATCGGCGAAGTCCACGACGGCGCTGCCACCATGGATTGGATGGAGCAGGAGCAGGAGCGCGGCATCACGATCACCTCCGCCGCGACCACGACCTTCTGGAAGGCTCGTGACGGCAAGATGCACCGCTTCAACATCATCGACACCCCCGGCCATGTCGACTTCACCATCGAAGTCGAGCGTTCGCTGCGCGTGCTCGACGGCGCCATCGCGCTGCTCGATGCCAATGCCGGCGTTGAGCCGCAGACCGAGACCGTCTGGCGCCAGGCCGACAAGTACCGCGTTCCGCGCATGATCTTCTGCAACAAGATGGACAAGATCGGCGCCGACTTCTACCGCTCGGTCGAGATGATCGGTTCGCGCCTCGGTGCTCATGCCGTTGTCATGCAGCTGCCGATCGGCGCCGAGACCGAGTTCAAGGGCGTCGTCGACCTCGTCGAGATGAACGCGCTTGTCTGGCGCGACGAGACGCTGGGCGCTGCCTGGGATGTCGTTGAGATCCCGGACGACCTCAAGGCTCGTGCCGAAGAATACCGCGAGAAGATGATCGAGGCCGCCGTCGAAATGGACGAGACGGCGCTTGAGAATTACCTCGAAGGCAAGATGCCGTCGAATGACGAGATCCGTGCGCTGATCCGCAAGGGCACCATCGCGGTCAAGTTCTACCCGATGTTCTGTGGCTCGGCCTTTAAGAACAAGGGCGTGCAGCCGCTGCTCGACGCCGTCGTCGAATATCTGCCGTCGCCGGCCGATGTTCCCGCCATCAAGGGTGTCGATGCCAAGACCGACGCCGAGATCGAGCGTCACGCCGACGACAACGAGCCTCTGTCGATGCTCGCCTTCAAGATCATGAACGACCCGTTCGTCGGTTCGCTGACCTTTGCCCGCATCTATTCGGGCAGGCTCACCAAGGGCATCTCGGTCGACAACACCGTGAAGGGCAAGAAAGAGCGCATCGGCCGCATGCTGCAGATGCATGCGAACTCGCGCGCCGACGTCGAAGAGGCTTTTGCCGGCGACATCGTTGCTCTTGCCGGTCTCAAGGACACGACCACCGGCGACACGCTGAGCGATCCGCTGCATCCGGTCATTCTCGAGCGCATGGAATTCCCCGATCCGGTCATCCAGATCGCCATCGAGCCGAAGACCAAGAACGACCAGGAAAAGATGGGCCTCGCCCTTCACCGCCTGGCCGCTGAAGATCCGTCCTTCCGTGTCAAGACCGACGAGGAAAGCGGCCAGACCATCATTTCCGGCATGGGCGAACTTCACCTGGACATCATCGTCGACCGCATGCGTCGCGAGTTCAAGGTCGAGGCCAATGTCGGCGCACCGCAGGTGGCTTATCGCGAGACGATCACCCGCAGGCACGAGCAGGACTACACGCACAAGAAGCAGACCGGCGGTACCGGTCAGTTCGCTCGCGTCAAGATCGTCTTCGAGCCGAACCCGGACAGCAGCGAGTTCGAGTTCGAGACCAAGATCGTCGGCGGCGCCGTGCCGAAGGAATACATCCCCGGTGTCGAAAAGGGCATCAACAGCGTCATGACCTCGGGTCCGTTCGCGGGCTTCCCGATGATCGGCGTCAAGGCGACGCTGATCGACGGCGCTTACCACGATGTCGACTCCAGCGTCCTGGCCTTCGAAATCGCCGGCCGCGCCTGCTTCCGTGAAGCCGCACCCAAGCTTGGCGTGCAGCTGCTGGAGCCGATCATGAAGGTCGAAGTTGTGACGCCGGAAGACTACGTCGGCAGCGTCATCGGCGATCTGAACGGTCGTCGTGGCCAGATCCAGGGCCAGGAAGCGCGCGGCGTGGCCGTGGTCATCAACGCGATGGTGCCGCTCGCGAACATGTTCAAGTATGTCGACAACCTGCGCTCGATGAGCCAGGGCCGTGCGGCCTACACCATGCAGTTCGATCACTATGAGCCGGTTCCGACCGCAGTGGCTCAGGAAGTCCAGAAGAAATACGCCTAAGGGTTTCTTAGCCACCGGGTCGCGCTCCTTGCGCGGTGCCGGATCTGAAGAGCGAATAACAATTTCCCCTTAGCGGGTAGAATAGACGGAGAACGATTATGGCCAAAGGTAAATTCGAGCGTAACAAGCCTCACGTGAACATCGGCCCGATTGGCCACGT
>NZ_RZTB01000229.1:0-3621 GCF_003997735.1 Mesorhizobium sp. M7A.F.Ca.MR.148.00.0.0
CACATGGGCCGCACCAAGTTGCCCAAAATTCGACTATGTACACTTGCCGGGCTCAAAGCTCGTGAGGGGCTCGCCATGCAGCCAGTTCTCGACTCTAATCGAAGGAGCCGGGGACTCCATCTGCAATACCACGTTGCGGTCCAAAGCTATTTCCAAAGGTTTCTGCACGAGCTGGTTTCCTCTCAGAGACGGCACACGGGTTCAGGGAGGAGCGCATCGCTCGTCTTGCCCCATTAAGTGCAGTCACAGTCACTCAGTCTCAAAAGCCATGCCAACGCGCTCAGCGCGCAGTTAGCGCCCATTGCTTCGAAAAACCTCGTCAGTGCCCAGATGTTGGTTGTAATGAACCTGACATTTGTCTGACGCTGTCAGCTTTTGGACACGCGATCACGCGCTTCGTGCCGCCAGGCCAGGCCGAGCCCTGTGTTGCCAGCGGTCGCTTCGATGATTGTACCGCCCGGCGCGAGCTGGCCACGCTGTTCGGCATTAACGATCATCGACAACGCAATGCGATCCTTGATCGATCCGCCGGGATTTTGGCTTTCGAGCTTGACGAAGAGAATTCCTGACTCCGACGTTGTACCGCTGACCAGCCGTGTTGGAGCTGAAATCAGAGGCGTTCGCCTTGGTGGAGACCTTTCGGACGCAGCGATAGCAGCCATCAACCAGCTTCTTCTAAAACACAAGGTGATCTTCTTCCGCGGCCAGGAGCATCTCGACGATGCGGAGCAGGAATTGTTCGCGCGGCGTCTGGGTAACCTTGTACCTCATCCCACGCAGGGGCCGGCAGCCGGCACGGCCTCAATCCTCAATCTCGATTCCGGCCGTGGCGGTGGCAGGCCAGACCAGTGGCATACCGATGTGACTTTCGTCGATGCCTATCCGAAATTCTCGGTCCTACGTGGCGTCGTCATTCCGGCGGCGGGGGGCGACACGATCTGGTCCAACACGCACGCCGCGTACGAGAATCTGCCGGCGCCGCTCAAAATATTGGCGGACAATCTGTGGGCTATTCATAGCAATGCCTACGACTACGCAGCCGTGCGCCCGCGCGCCACAGCCGAAGAGAAGAAGCACTTCGAGGAAGTTTTCACATCGACGATCTACGAGACCGAGCATCCGGTCGTGCGCGTCCATCCGGAAACCGGGGAGAAGTCGCTGCTGCTCGGCAATTTCGTGCAGCGCCTCGTCGGCCTTTCCAAGAGCGATTCCGCCAAACTCTACGAGGTGTTCCAGTCCTACGTCACTGCCCCGGAAAATACCGTGCGGTGGCGCTGGCAAGTAGGCGACGTCGCTATCTGGGACAACCGTGCTAACCAGCATTATGCGGTCAACGACTATGGCGACCAGCACCGGGTTGTGCGTCGCGCTACGGTTGACGGTGACGTTCCGATCGGCGTCGACGGTCGCCGCAGTATAACCCATGTCAAGGCAGCCAAGCCGGCGGCGAAGGCAGCCTGACCGTCTGAACAGGGTAAAGATGAAAACTTCGTATCGCCGCGGCCATATCGCGCTGCTTAACCGCCCCACAAAGCCTTATGATTTCCGAGAAGCAAGGCGAGTTGCGGGCTCGAGGCTTGGCCCGAAATCGAGGTCCTGCAGCGTGGCGCATGGCTCGAGTCGCTGCTCGTGGCCCCGCTGCAGCGGTACAGGTCCCCCACCGCCCCACCATCTCGCCCGCCCTGCACCTCGGATAGCGATCATTCACCGTTTGTTCATTATGATAGCGCACGATCATAACTGGACATGCTGGTAGCTCGTACATGCCTGAAGGCCCTGCGCGCCGACCCAGCGCCGGGGCCTTTTTACTTCCGCAAAATCGATTCCAGCAACGCGGGCACTTCGCAGGATGTCGGAATCCCGCGCTTGCGATGATACGCCGTACAGCGAATTGCGCGAGTCAAACGAATTTGGGTTTCTCAAATATAGAATCGTCGATACCGATCCTGATGGATCGAGCCTCGACGACGAAGTCAACCATCTTCAAACGGAATTATTCAACATTGCCGAGAGCTCCCGGTGTGCCGTCGAAGCCGACATTGGGGAGGTCAGCGGTCACCAACGATCATGGTGATCGCCAGCATCTTTCGTATTCACATAACCGTCGGCCTTGTACTTTCCCGAGGCCATGACATGAGTGGGTCTTCCAAGCACCGATTTGGCCCGGTAGGATTTGCAGGGGGCGCGGACAAGCGGATGAACAAACGGAATGATGCCGGAAAACTGCGCGCGCCTGCTGGGATTTAGCCGACCGTCGATAGGAACATAGCCCTGGTCGACGGCTTTCTGAAGGGCAAGAGTTTCGCCGACCTGGCTCAGGAACATGGCTTGTCGACAACGAGGGTGCGCCAAATCATCGAGAAGGCCGATCGGCTCGTGGGCGGCGCATTCAGACCAAGACTGAAACGTCCAACGCCTCGCCTCGGTCCGATTTCATGGTCGACTATCCCTATGTGTGCAAATGGCCGAGAAGCACCGGCTGGGTAGCGTCACGCCGCATCATTCTTTGCGGAGCTGGAGCGCGCGGGATCGCTGGAGCGGCTGGTGAAAGCGGTTGCCGGGGCGCACAACACGTGAGCTGGCGCCTCGTGTGGCAAAAGGAGAGGGCGAGAGCCCATGGCCTGCAATGAAGCGATCAAGCATTGCGATCGTGGAACCAAGCTAGTCGACCATCCGGACCGCGGCCTTCAATGCCAGCTCGCCTTGGAATCGGCCTTCCAGGAATTGGCTGAGCGCGCAGCGGAATCCGGCTGGACCGAGGAGATAGCCACGCGCTCCTCGAACTCGCCGGCGCGCGCCTCAGGAGCGACTCCGCCAATGACAGACTGAGAGGACGATTAATCGTGCCAGGGCAACGAGAGAGCGGCAGGTTCAAGAAGCTTCGCCTGAACCGATAGGAACGTCGCTGCGCCAATAAAATTGGCGGTGAAGGCTGACCGCGGCCGAGTCGGGCAAGCGAGCGAAGTGCTGAAATAAGGGCGTGAGAATCCAAGACATCGTTTGTAGAGAGCATCGAGCTTCGCGAGATTGTGGTACAGGATCGACCGCAGGTGTTCTCGCAGCGCTCGCAGAACCCGGGATTCTTCCGCGGCACCCGCCAAGGCGAAGAACGGTCAGAGTTGCACGATAACGTTTAAAAGCGAGCCTTCCTCCGAAAGTCTGCGCGCGCAGTTCCACGGTCCGATGCGCTTTCATAGCTATTCCAATCGCCGCGCCCATCCTCTCCCGGATCAGGTCCAGCGGGTCTGCAGTGCATGCGCCCCCAAAGTGGACGCCATTGGGCCGGGTGAACCGGGCTCGATTGCGCGCCGAAGGCCCGTTCCAGGCCCGGAAATCCGGGTCCGTCAGGGCGAGCGCGTGCGGGTCGAGGTAGAGAACGGCCTTGCCGAGAAAACGACCGTGCACTGGCATCGCGTGCGTGTGCCACATGCCATGGATGGCGTGCCTCACCTCACGCAGAAGCCCGCGAAAAGGCAACGGAAGATCTAGCATTTATGGGGGAAATGTTTTTTCGGAGTGCTTGACCCGCAGGAAGGGCAGGGCATGACTGCCTATCGCCCGACCCGGCCGGCCGCACTCATGACCGGCTGGGCTCGGTTAATCCTGCATGCCGCGCCCATG
>NZ_RZTB01000022.1:0-45243 GCF_003997735.1 Mesorhizobium sp. M7A.F.Ca.MR.148.00.0.0
AGCAGCGGACTGAAAATCCGCGTGTCGGTGGTTCGAATCCGCCTCTGGGCACCATCACCCACCTAAGGTGTTGATGCAGCTGAAAAACCAGCAAAATTATATGCTTAGGGCTACCCGAGTGCTACACATAGGTGTTACACATGGTTCTAGCGATGAGCCGTCCAACAAAACATCCTAAGACCGGCGTTTACTGGTTCCGAAAGCGAGTACCAGCGGACATAACCGCGCTGACGGGTCGCAAGGAAGCCATCAAGACCCTTGGTACAAAAGACCCCGAGGAGGCCAAGCGGAAATTTATCGAGGTGCTCGCTGAATTTGAGCGCGAGTGGGCGCGGATACGACTCGGAGGCAGCCTCACACGAAGAGGCGACCCGGACGGTGGCATTGAGGGCACTCCACGTCTCATAACAGACCGTGAGGCGCATGTTTTTGCCCGAACCGTCCATGACGAATGGATTGCAAGGTTCCGCGACAATCCGAGCGAACAGCTTCACTGGCACACCGATCTCTACGAAGGCATGTGGACAAAGTATCCCCTGCCCTCAGTTGATCCTGTTCCGGGCGTGGAAGGTATCGCAGATCCCGTTCCGGGAAAGATGCCGATAGAAAACGTGCTCTGGAAGTCGATGCGGGCCGGGTGCGTCAGCCGTGCAAAGGACATTCTTGTTGGCAATAGCTTCAGCGACGATTCGTGGAGTATCGACAAGACGGCACGTGCAGTGGGGGCCGCCCTGCAGAGAGCCAGCTTAACGCTGCAAAGGCTTGAAGGCGGCGAGTTTGAGCCCGGAGAGGAGCCTGAGTGGCTTCATCTCTCGGCAGATACTCAGTCAACCGACAGTCGGTCGCGTAGGACGGCCGTGACAAAGGAGAGCACTGACACAGTGACTTTGACTGGGCTCGTGGACGGCTGGTGGAAGGAGAGCAAGGCAGCGGGCAGAAAACCGAGTACCTATGAGAGCTACAGAGATGCGTTTGCCTATCTTGCTCGGTTTCTGAAACACAACGATGCATCGACGGTTACGGCCAAGGATATTATTGCCTTCAAAGATCACCGACTGAGCACACCGTCGCCGAAAACCGGAAAGATAATTTCCGCCAAGACGTTTAAGGATAGCAATCTCTCGGCTCTGAAAGTCGTCTTCGGCTGGGGGGTCGCCAACGGTCTCGTGGGCCATAACCCGGCAGTCGGTGTGACCTTGAAGGTCGGGAAGCCTGCTCGCCATAGATCGAAGGGCTTTTCGGATGAAGAGGCCCAAACGATCCTTGCTGGCGCGCTATCTCATCCGCGAGGGCAGGAGAACCCGAAGACATTTGCGGCGAAGCGCTGGATACCGTGGCTGTGCGCGTTCACAGGTGCTCGCGTAGGCGAATTGGCCCAGTTGCGAAAGCAGGATGTATCCTTGCGCGGGGACTTCTGGGTAATTCGCATTACCCCTGAGGCTGGAACGGTCAAAACCAATGAAGCTCGGGAGGTTCCCCTTCATCAGCAGGTGATCGACCTTGGATTCCCTGCTTTTATACAAGAGGCGCCAAGCGGACATCTTTTTTTGAAGGTCGATCCGTCTGAAAACATCCGCGGGGCTCTGCGCGGCTTGAAAAACCGGCTCGCCGAATTCGGCCGAACCTTCGTGCCAGATCCGAATGTGGCGCCCAACCACGGCTGGCGTCACCGCTTCAAAACCGTTGGCATGGAAGCCGGTATCCCTCCCCGCATTCTAGACGCGATACAGGGTCAGGCAGCTCGAACGGTCGCCGACACCTACGGCGAGGTCACACTTAAGACCATGGCAAGACAAATCTCAAAACTACCCTTCTATTCAATCGCGGCAATCAATGAAGTGGTTAGATAGCAATCTCCTCGACCGACGATTCTGTTGCGGCCGCAGTCATCTTGGCTATCGCCAGAAGCTTGCTAAGTCGGATCACTCGCTGCCCATTCTTCTGAACCGGCCCCGCGGCTTCCCAAGCTGGCTCGCCCGGCCCGTCATACACGATCTCGGCAAACTCAGGCGAAACCACGCGCAAAACCACGAGCCGGTTGCAGGTGTCGTAAAGCGAAATCGATTTGGCTCCGGTCATCTTGATTTGGACATCGCCATCTGTGTCGAAGGCGTCATGACCGGGGTGAGAGCCCGGATATAGCGTAAGTCCAAGCGCCTCGGCGGCGACCACCTCTCCTATCGATCCAACGAGATGCCCATCCGGCGTAAATTTTCGACCCGGATAGCAAGCCTCCAAAAGCTCCACGGCCCTGTAAATAGCTGCAACAGGTTCAGGCAGTCTCACTCGCATTGCCAACATTCCCAAGATGCCGCCCGCCAAAGGGCAAGCGAAATATGTTTGTGACCCCCTTGCAGGATACACAGGGCACAACTAAATCCCTTGTACAAAGAAGAAGCCTTAAAGCCTTCTAATCAGATAGCGAGCTCGGCCTCCGGTAACGGACTGCCGCAGTCCAAGGGGGAACGGCCCCGCCGCAATTGCGGATCATCTGATCAAATCCACACCCTTCAATCGGGAGTGGCGATGGTCAGTTGGTGCTTAGATCCCCATCCTCCTCGTCGCCGCTCTCAAACCGAGAGCGAAGCTATGCCAAAACCAAACACTGGGTCGGATCAAGCCATCCTTGGTCCGATCGCGTTTTTTGTCCAGCCCGACTTCCCTCATCTGTGGCGCCTGCTGCGTTCGTCCGACAAAGGAGGTGCGGAATGAACGCGCGTCCTTCGAAGGTGCACAGGGCACAGGCGCAGAAAATCCTGCCCCCGAACTTTGAATCCATCAAGGCTTGCAAGAACTACCGGCGCGAGGCGTTGGCCGCAGCTCCGACGACCAACCACTATCTCGCCGAAAAATGCAGCCCCAAGAAACGTTGCTACTCGGGCCTGTGCCCCCTGTGCATCCGTGCACTTCGAGTTCGTTTTGTCGAGTTCCTAGACCAAGAGCGACTCGACAAACACCAGTGGTTCTTCGTCACGGCATACATGCGGGGTTGGACGAAAAAGCCCGGCGATGTCGGAGCGTTTGGACAACTCGGCTCTCATCACTCGATCAAGGCGTTCATCCAGCGGCTACATCGCGTCAGGGCGCCTGATCCCCTGATGCTAATCGGTGCGATCGAGACGGTCTGGCGCACCAACGATAACGAACCAACAGGCAAGCCGTTTCATCTGCACTTCATGATTAGTGGGCGATCTGAGGAGCAAATTAAGAAGTGCGCTCGCGGGTTTGACCTCGACCGCACTGTAGCTACTGAACTGAGAGTCGAGGCCGTCAAAGCGGGGTGGGAAGATTTCTGCAAGGCCGCAACCTACACGGTGAAGCAGCCATTTTGGAAGTATTCATATCACGGCCTCGGTCCCAGAAAGGAACGGCAGTTTCCAAATCGGCGAGAGCTTGGCGAGCTGATCTGCAACCTCGGCCCCAACAGAACGGCAGGACGGCTGGCGTTCGCTGGGATGCAGTACAAGCACGGAAGGTTCGAGCTGACTCCCAATGTGAAATCGATGTCGGCAAAGTCGCAAGTCGAAGATGGCTCGAACAACCCTGCCGATGCCGAGAAGAGGCCTCCCAACGAGGTTGTGGGTAACCTGATCGGAGCAATCGTAGCAACACTACGGGCCGGGAATTGGGCTCCACAACCTCGCCTGACACATCAACCAAGCACCACTTCAAATATGCCTGTGCCCCCGTGCACAGACACTTCAAACACTCCAATCGAAGGAAAAATTACCATGGGTACACAGGGCACACCTCAGGAAGCGCGGGGCAAACCAGCCTCGACATCTGGGACAGCAGTCTCTCGACCGAAGCGCTTTCTCAAACTGCAACATGTCGAGATTCACGAGCCGGAGGGCGAGTATCACTTCTCGCTAAAGTTCAGTCTCCGTAGAGGCGTTGGCGAGGTTGTCGTTCCGAGGGCTACGTTCTCCAATGCTGGCCATGCCAAGGCAGCGCTCCTCAAGCGGGGTGCATTGTTGCCCGAGAATTTCAAGGACAGATGTGACGCTATACTTGACGACACCACTGCACGAGAAATCCGCGTGGTTCGGCAGGGCGGTTGGATTGGCGACGCTTTCATTTGTCCGTTCGGCGTGTTCGGAAGCGCAGCTCACACCGATAGGGTAAAGCTGGACCCGAGCTTGACTGTTGCACGAAGCGTGAGCGGCACCAAGCGGGAGTTTCTGTCTGGAATTCGCCCTTTGCTGGTGAGGTCCGACTACCTCGTTCTTGGATATCTCGCGGCGCTTTTGCCGAGTATGGCGTCTCGACTTGGGCGGTCCGAATCGTTCGGCTTGAACCTTGCGGGCGATAGTTCCACTGGCAAAACGACGGCGCTTGTTTTGGCGCAATCTCTGCTCACGAAAGCCAGTGAGCGTTCCCTTTTCAATTTCAACACGGCACAGGCCACACTAACGAACAAACTCACAAGCTATGGCGGGTTGGCAATCCCCTTTGCCGATCTGAAGGCTGCCAGTGAGAAGGGTCCGAAGGTCGCCGAAAAGATACAGACGACTGTCTTCAACGCAGTGACCGGCAAAGGCCGTGAGAACCCCGCCACCACCGGGTTAAGAGCGGCATCGTTTTGCATACCTCTTCTCTCGAGCGAGAAGCCGATGTCGGAACTCTTCGGTCAAGGAAATCTGGAATATCAGGACGGTGATGCCGTCAGATTGATAGATGTACCTGTACCGAAACGGGAGGATGGGGGAATCTACAACCGAAGGCGGCCGACCGACACTCCTTCGGCCTTGGCAGCCACGCTTCAGTCGTTTCTAGAGAGGCAGCACGGCACGATCTTCCCTGCTTGGATCGAGTACGTGTCGTCTATGCGGTTGCCAGCGCTGCAATTCTCCGTGGCGGCACATAGGTTTATCTTCATGGAGTCGATCGACGCTAGTGACGGCGCGCATCGCCGTATCGCTGAGCACTTCTGCCTGCTCTTGGCTGCTGGCGATGTCGCTTCGGGGGCTGGTTTGATTCCTCTGTCCCGCGAAACGATCAAGAACTCGCTGGTCCGGCTCTACAACTTGGTCATCGGCCAGTTTGTCTCGGCCTCGAGCCGCGATGACGAGGCTTGGGACCGGTTCATCGCCGGGATTGAGCACTACCCCTTGCTAACGAAAGGAGGGGCTCCAGCCGATGCTTCGGCAGCAACCGACGGCTTTCGGCGCGACGAAAAGGACGGGCTCCGACTATACATCAAATACGACGCCCTCCGGAGGCTTGTCGACAATGATTGGTGCCTCGAACACATCATCATGAAGAGACTGGTCGATCTGACGGCGCTGGATGGGGGAACAGGAGCGAGGAGCAGCATAGTGAAGCAGCGTGGGTTACCTCGGTCCCGTTACCTTGCCATCAGGTTGGCCGCGCTCGGCCTCTGAACTGACGCTGGATACCGGGCATGGGTCTTGGCAATACCCATGCCCCCGACTTGGTTGGCCGCTCCTCATCACCAGATGTCGCTATCCGACTTGAATTCTGCGCCCCCGCTTCAGGTCGGGGTTCTCGCTATTGAACGTTTTCGCCAACGCAAAGTCCGCCTGCTGGCACACGATGTAGCGATAGGCATATGAGGTTTGCAGAGAGTTATAATAGTCCATATTGTCGTCGTTTGATGAGATGGGCCGTCCCTCAGTGGGCGCTGCAATCAATTCCTCGGCTGGTCGTTCTGTGGTTCTGGCGCTATCCATCAACTGCCTCATCTCAGCCGCCGAAAGTTCACCTTTCATCACGCGCGCCACGGCTTGGACCTGCCGAGCCTGCTTCGCTTGCTTGTGGGCTTCTTTCAGCTCTTCGATGATCGATGGACAGAATGCGCAAAACATAAGGTCCGATGCCAGCGGCATGTAGATTTGAATTCCTTTGACAGCTAGACCGAGATTGCCTCGCGGACCAAAATCAAGCGCGTTTGCAAGGCAAACTGGATGGTCTCCTAGATAAAAGCTGCGCCCCGGCGCGGCCTCGGCCAGCACAAATTCTTTTGCGGCGATGATTTGGGCGCAGTCTCCGATGCTGCCCTGAATGCTCAGAAGATGTTCTCTCTTGAGCCTGTCCTCGGTCATAGGTTGCCAGTCTTCCCACCCGCGAACATCCTGCATTCTCCCGCCACTTTCTTCGACCTTCTTGACGAGCGCTTCTTCTATTGCCCGCCTTTGATCGCGGGTGGCCTTAGTTCTCAACAGTTGAAACGCTAGCATCATCGCCAACGCGGCCTTCTGCTCGGGGCTGTTGTCGAGCCGTCGGTCTTTCAACACCTTTCCATAGCTTGGTTGAATCTGGTGCTCGGCAGCACAAGCGATCGGCTCAAAGGACGCCATCCATTCATCGTCGAATGTGAAATCGTTGAACCGGCGCTCCGCCATCATGTTTTTGATCGACGTGACGAATGTTCTCCCCGTGTGTTTGTCGAACACCGAGACCCGCTCGTTCTTCTCGTCGGAAAGGAACTGACGCAGGATGAACTTAGGGACGTAATGTTGATTCTCGGCCGCCATGCTCGCAATTTAGCAAATCGATCTCCCGCCTGCCATTAATGCGCGAACTCCAGTTGAAGGCTGCCCTGAGACGCGCGACCCGATCCGTTGTCACTGGCCGCAAAACGAGAACGGTTTGATCGAGTATGTGATCTCAGAGACCTTTGTCAGATTCCCTGATCCGACATCGTAAAAGCGCCGAACGCAGGTGTCGTACTTGTCGTTGCTGGTGTCCATCCAGTCAGCCTGCAGGAGAGTGCTGTCGATACCATAGTGGAGTTGAAGCTGATAGTTGTCCTCGCCGCCGAGGGGGAAATCGACCAGCCTCCCATCGCGGCTATCGGTCAGAAACGCGAAAATGCAAGACGTGCCACAGCCGATTTCGATCAGGGTAAAGTGGCCGCCGTAGTTCGGGCCGGACTTCATGCCGTTTCGAATCCTCGTTTTGAATTGAGCAGCGGAGCCCGCGAATTTTGGCAGGACTGGCTTCCCTTTGAGGTACATTTTGGTGGGATAGTCGCCGAATTTAGGTTCTGCCGCTGCCGGTAAAACGGCGAGGAAAATGGCGGCTAATAATGCTGAAATCAATTTTATCATGATGCACAAACCCCGTTAACCAGACGGAAATGCCTCCGGCCGCCAAACCTGTCAATAGTTTCCTACACTCAGTTTTAACTGTGGCCCCTCACTATTACGCGTAGGCTTTAGATGCATAGGGGGGACCACCCTGCTGGCTAGAATTGGGGAAGTTTGATCTGAACGTGCCATCCATTAGCTGGCCCATGATCCGGCAGCAGGTTTTGCACCGTGACGGCTATTGCTGTGTGTCTTGCGGCATCAGGCTGAAGTCGGCGGATGCAGACGTCCACCATTTGCTCCCTCGCTCGATGGGCGGGACCGACGAAATGTCGAACTTGGTCACGCTCTGCGATGGCTGTCACGCGCGCCATCATCCAAACTTGGCCGGTGGTCTCGCAAGACGGGCGATCGAGAGATGGGCTGTGCGGCTCGCGAAATGGCTGGACCGCGAAGGAGTGTTGACCGAAGCGACGGGTAACTTTGGGCCTGCTCTACGCCTGTTCGGGCTGCAGCGATTTCGTCACGGTCAGTTGCCAATCATATTGGCGGCGCTTTCAGGAAAATCCGTGTTAGTCGTCAGTCCTACAGGGTCCGGCAAAACCCTATGTTTTCAGCTTCCCGCGGTGCTTAGGCGTGGCGTCGCCCTTGTTGTTTCTCCGTTGAAGGCGCTGATGTCCGAACAGGTGTCCGATCTTCTAGCCAAGAAAATACCGGCAACGTTCATCAACAGTGATCTCAGCCGCGAAGAGAAGGAGACCCGCTTTTCTCTGCTTGGCCTCAAGGCCATAAAGCTCCTCTATGTGGCGCCGGAGCGGTTCTTTGTTCGTAGCGACGCCGAGCGCAGCCAACTCAAGCGGAGTGAGCCATCCTTTCTGATCATAGACGAGGCGCATTGCGTTGACCGCTGGGGTGAGGACTTTCGCCCCGAGTACGGGCGCTTGCGCGAGGTTCGGGAAAAGCTCGGTGCTCCCCCAGTCTTGGCTTTCACAGCTACCGCTGGAAAGGAAATGCAGGACCGGATTCTCGCCTCGCTTGGAATCCCGGACGCAAAGGTGTTCGTCCGCGATGTGGATAGGCCAAACATTGCGATGTTGCGACGGCTTTGTCGATCTGAACAGCGGGCGCAGGAGATCGCATCCATGCTAACGCTGCCCCAGCTGAAGGGGCAGAAGGCGATGATTTTCGTCCCTACGGTGAAAGTAGGCGACGAACTACGGACTGCTTTGTCGACGATGGGGCTGGACATCCCATTCTATCATTCCAAGCTGGGAACCGCATGGGAGAGGCAGGAACTGGTGAAGCGATTCTTGGGGCAGAGCCGCCCTGTGGTCGATCAGATTGTCTGCACCAACGCCTTTGGCATGGGCCTCGATGTTCCTAACGTGCGGCTGGTGGTGCACTGGCAACAATCAGCATCTGTTGAAGACCTATTGCAGGAGTTTGGCCGCGCTGGGAGAGATGGGAAGCCGTCTGTCTCGGTCATGTTCCACGACGGTAAGGGCCGAGGTGATACAGGACGCCTCAAATTTATGGCCGAGATGACTGTCTCGAATGCACCGGGGGATGAACACCAAAGAGCGGTCATGCTGGAGCAGCGGACCCGGAACATTGATCAAGTAGCCGGGATACTCCGCTCGACTTCTTGTTTTCGTGGGTCGATCCGCAACTATTTCGGCGATAGCGAGGGACGGCCCAAACTGAGCCTTGCAGAGCGGATCCTTGAACGGGTTTTTGGAACACGTGCGGCGAGAACCCACCACACCGCTTGCTGCGATAGCTGCGACGCTGCAACAATCAAAAAGCACGGCGCGATAGCTTATGTTGCGCGGGTTATGAGCGGTGAATTCCCGCGTTTAGGACGAAAATGACAATCGATTGTGCTCAGAAGACGGAACCCCGTCATCACCACAATACAGTATTTGGTCTGAGCATTTAGTGATCTCTTAAGCACTTCTCCACAATCGGTACTTGCCCGGCTTGGCCCGTTTTGCTAATGAGTCCGTACAAACGGGGGTTTGGACAATGTCGAAGCGCAATTTCCTGTCACCAATGGCCTTGTCGGCCACGATGATTCTCGGCGGCCAAGTTCAGGCTGCAGTCCTTGTCGAATCGGCAAATCAGCCTTCGGCCAAGCTCGCTGAAGCTGGCACTGTTCCGGCGGACCTCGGCTACGGTGAGGTGCTCGATCGCTCAAATGGTACCGACGTTATCATGGCGTACCACACCAGCCATTCGAGCCATGCTAGTCACGGGTCTCACTGCTCTGGCTACAGCTATTGTTGATGGCGGACACTTCTCGCGAGAGCGAGCTCGTCCAGACTGCCCAAGTCAAGTTTGATCTGTCAGTCTTCAGCCTCGACTGCGTGAAGCGCGCAGCGTATCGGGTAACCGGCAACGCTTCGGTTGAGATCACGATCGAAGGCGGCTTCGCAGTATGCACGATCAACTTCAGTAAGGCGGCCGTGCGAGCTTCGGCCGACGCAGCGATAGAAAGGCTGCGATTAGAGGTCTTGGATCAGGACCTGCGTAGCAGCATCGCCGCCGAAACCGCCACTGTTAGAAACGCGATACTGGCGCTGGCGTTTTCCAGATCGGGCCTAAAGTCCGATGACTAAGTTTGCTCCGGCAGCTGAGTTCCAACGACCGTTGGACGACACGTACCAGCTCGCGTACTTCCGTTTTTCCCCGTTGGACGACGAGCGGTATGTGCTGACCAACCAAGCGGGCGAATATCTGGTATTGCCGCGCGCCGTGCTGGCTGCGTTTGTCAACCACGAGCTTCCCAGCACACACCCCTCCTACTCCCGCCTGCGTAGCAGGCAGTTCCTCTTTGATGCATCCTCCAGTATCGGCAAGGAGCTGCTGGCGCTGAAGGTTCGGACCAAAGCAAAAAGGCTTGAGAACTTCACCTCGCTCCACATTATGGTCGTATCGCTGCGTTGCGAGCACTCCTGCCCCTACTGTCAGGTATCTCGCCAAAGCGAAGATCGTTCAGCCTTTGATATGTCAGAGGAGACTGCCGAGAAGGCGCTGGCGCTCATTTTCCAGTCTCCAAGTCCGGCTATCAAGATCGAGTTCCAAGGCGGCGAGCCGCTTCTGAATTTCTCGTTGATCCAACACGTCGTGCATCGGGCTGAAGCGATCAACAAGGTCGCCGGGCGGTCGCTGCAATTCGTTATCACGACGAATCTCGCCGTCGTTACGGACGAAATCTTGGAGTTTTGCCGCGAGCACAGCGTCCTAATTTCTACGTCACTTGATGGTCCGGCCTCTCTTCACAATACCAATCGACCGCGCCCGGGAAAGAACAGCTATGAACTGGCTGTGGCAGGTATCCACAAGGCCAGACTGGCTCTCGGCCATGAACGCGTCAGCGCACTTATGACGACGACCAAAGCCAGCCTTCCATTGGTGCGCCAGATAATTGACGAATACGTGCGGCTAGACTTCCCCGGAATATTCCTTCGGCCGCTTTCTCCTTACGGCTTCGCGGTCAAGACGAAATCGTACGCTGCCTATGACGTGGACCGCTGGCTCGACTTCTACTTCGACGGGCTGAATTACATCCTCGAACTGAATCGGAACGGCATTCCTTTCAAGGAGTTTTACGCAGCCACCATCCTTACAAAAATGCTCACGCCTTTCGAGCCGGGATATGTGGATCTAATGAGCCCGGCAGGTATCGGTATCTCTGCGGTCGTCTACAACTATGACGCCAGCGTCTACGCGTCCGACGAAGCGCGAATGTTGGCCGAAATGGGCGACAAGACATTTCTGCTCGGGAATGTCCACGAAAACACTTACGGTGAGATTTTCGGGTCTGACGCTCTCCTCGATCCTATTGAGCAGTCCTTTGCCGGGTCCGCTCCGATGTGCGCCGACTGCGCTTACGAGCCTTTTTGTGGGTCTGATCCAGTGTTCCATACCGCAACGCAGGGCGACTTTGTTGGCCTCAAAACGCGGTCGGGATTCTGCAATCGCAACATGTCGATCTTCAAGAGGCTGATCGACCTTATGGAGAGGGACGTTACCGCCCGAGAACTCTTTCTAAGTTGGGCGAATTAGGATGTTGCGACTGAGTGGCTTCGCTGCGTCATCAAGAGTCGGTGATTTCTCACAGCGAGTGGCACTTAGGCTCGTGACGGGCCAAGCTGATCAAGCGTCTAACCCGGAGCATGATGCGTATCTTTTCAAGGGGCAGGCGTTTCATTCTGAATGCCAGTGGGTTGTCACCTTTGAGGAGCATCGGCCGGAAGCTGAGCGACTGTTTTCAGACCGACGACTGGTCGTTCTGCCCCACGAGTTCGACTACCTCAGCGAGGGAGACGTTATCCGCTTTGTCCCGGATCGGAAGGCAGTTCGTGTCCTGTTCAGAAAGGATGCCAACGCGAACTATTTCCTCGTAACGGAGCGGTGCAACCACCTGTGCTTGATGTGCTCCCAGCCACCCAAAGACGTCGACGATCGCTGGTTGGCGCGGGAGATTTTGGATGTGCTGCCCTTGCTGCCCGCAACGACCCCGTTTCTCGGGATCACTGGCGGTGAGCCGACGCTGGTGGGTGAGGACTTTTTTGACATTTTGTCATCAGCTCGTGACCACCTTCCTTCAACGCCGGTTCATATTCTTTCCAATGGCCGGACATTTAAGGACAAGGCCTTCTCGCATCGCTATCAAGCAATCGGGCATCCTCGTCTTTCCGTTGGCATACCGATCTACTCAGCGGACCCGGAAGTGCACGACTATGTCGTTCAATCCAAAGGCGCCTTCGATGAGACCATCCGCGGGATCATGAACCTGAAGTCCGTCGGGGCTGAGGTTGAGATACGAGTTGTCGTGCACAAGCAGACCTATGGAGGTCTCGCCGACCTGTCAGATTTCATTTTTAGAAACCTCACCTTCGTAGACCACGTGACGTTCATGGGGCTGGAGATCACTGGCTTCACAAGGGCAAATATGGATAAGCTCTGGATGGACCCGTACGACTACCGGAACGAGTTGCGGGCAGCTGTGCAATATTTGGCGGCCGCTAGGATCAATGTTTCGGTGTACAACCACCAGCTTTGCCTAATCGACGGATCGATACATAAGTACGCGAAGCGGTCGATCAGCGATTGGAAAAACGAATACGTCGGCGAGTGCAAAGGTTGCTCCAGACGGAGCGAGTGTGGTGGCTTCTTTTCGTCCAGCACCCTCGCAAGAAGCTCTCACATCTCGCCATTCCAGTGAATTCCCGGAGCAGCCTTGGATGAAAAACGCGGTCAGAAGAGACGCGTATGAAATCGCGCTTCTCCTTAAGGCCAAATCCAGAGAGTTGAGACAATTTGACCTGCACCTCCCGTTCGAGTGGAAGGCGGAATCGCCTCAGTGGCCGAATCCGCCGGTATGGGTGGTAGAGCACAGGTTAAACGGTCTGGTATCTGAGCTGCGGGAGCACCTTGATGCGCTCAATCGGCTTCGCCGGGAAGAGCATTTTGACGCACTGTGCGCGCCCTTGCAGGAAGGAGAATTCTGGAGCCTTGGCACAATTGCGATTCGATTGGAACAAAGACCGATACATCTCGGGTTTTTAGAACCAACCATTTATTCGCCATTCGTCATTTCCGACGAGAATCTTGTCGCATATTTGATCACTGTGTCTGGTGACGACCATCCCCTGAAGCGCGAACACCATGACCATTTCGGTTGGCACTACCACTATCTAGACCGGAAAATGAGGCGCTCAGACGTCATTTTGTGTTGGGACACGTTCGCCAAAGTGACCGATCAACAGATTCACCCCCTATTCTATGAGAATCACGCAGAGGGCAGTTGTGATTTTCCTGCTCGCCCTACCTTATGGGCCGACCGAAAGAGGAAATCCATGCACGAGGCTTGCAGACCCGATCTGCGCAAATGGCCGATCAACGAATTTAAGTCTCCCGGAAAAACCTCCTTGGCTGTATGGCCATTAGGGGCAGTGATAACGCCAAAGCCCATGAGCGGCGTGAGCAGGAAGCAACCCAAAGCCAAGAGCGGCGGCAGAAAACGCCGCTGAGCCGCAACTCTCCGTATAGTTGCGCGCCTAAAAACGTACCCACAGCTCGGGTGTAGCCGTCACTTGCAGTCCGCATATACCTAAAACGCCAAGGGCAGCGTCTATGCTATGATCGGCGCCGGACCGAGCGAATCAAGCGCATCGCAGAATCTGGTGATTTCTAATGAATCCTGTCTCTGAAGGCGCGACTGAAGGCGATGTGGAAACACAAATCCTGATGCCTCTTCTCACCCGGACGGAGCTTCTCGCGATACCAATCAACGAAATCAAAAGCAAGGAGGGCATCTCAGCAAGAGATCTAGGGAAAGGGACTAAGCGAAAGGTTGGATACATCCCCGATTTCTGCATATACAAGCAATCACTCCCGATCCTAGTGATCGAAGCAAAGTCTCCATCGAGCGATGTTTTTGCCGCCTACGGCGAGGCCCGGCTATATGCGACCGAGATAAATAGGTCGTTTCCTGCAGGTACAAATCCATGCTGTCGGATCATCGCAACTAACGGTATCACATTGGCCGCAGGTCATTGGGACGCCGATCCAACTATCAGTGGAAAGGTGGAGTCTCTGTCGGCGGGTACCTCGACCTTCGATGCTCTTTCGGCGCTGTTGGGCAATGATGCCCTATCGAGGTTGGCTACGCAGTTCAACGACGTACTTCGCTCAAAGAGCTTTAAACGCCCGTTTAATCAAGGCGCTGGTCCGAGCCAAATTGCTTCGAGGATCGAGCCAAACACGTTTGCGGCAGACTTAGCGCCTGTGCTTAGACGTTATTTCTCCTCACGCGACCAGTCTACAGACGAGGAGATTTATAGCCGCGCTTACATCTCTTCGAATGAGATAACGAGCTATGACAGGATACTTGAGTCTTATTTGAAAGATCGCCTTTCAAAAGCTAAGCGACGAATTGAGGTACGAACAACAAAGCGCAAATCAGATGCCATAACAAAAACTATCTCAACTTTCGATGAGAACCGACCAGCCGCTGGGGATATTCAGCTGGTGACCGGTGGCGTTGGAGTCGGAAAGTCGTTGTTTGCACGGAGATATAAAGAATATCTACAACCTGAACCGCTACGCGACAAGAATCACTGGGCATTTCTCAATTTCAATAATGCGCCGGAGGACTATCACAATTGGGACAACTGGGTGTGTGAGGCATTCGCCAAGAGTGTAATCGCTGAAGGGGCTCCGGTCAATTTGAGAGACCCTATCGATCAGGAGCGAGTATTCTCTAGCGATCTGCAGGATCGCAAGGCATTCTATGACAGGATGGAGGCTTCGCAAGCAGGTCGGGGCGGGTTAGAGAAAGCCCGCGACCTCGAAGCTTGGCGCCTTGACCCCTTGATTCTCACTCGTGGAATCTCCCGATATTTGCAAGGGGACCGCGCCGAGAACTTGATTGTTGTGTTCGACAACGTGGATCGTCGAGAGACTGAGGCTCAGTTAGCCGCCTTTCAGGTGGCTCTTTGGTTTATGGACCAGACCAAGTGCCTTGTTATTCTTCAAATGCGCGATTCAACCTTCGAAGCTTTCAAGCATAAACCCCCGCTTGACACGTACCGAACCGGACAAATCTTTCATATAAGCCCGCCCCGGTTCGTGGATGTCGTTAAGAAGCGGCTGGAACTCAGCCTTGAAGTCTTAGCTGCTGAAGCCCCTGAACACGTGAAATTTGAGACACGTTCCGGCGCGCACATTTCGTACCCGAAAAGTCGGGCTGGCGAATTTCTGAAGGGGATTTACGTCGAGCTGTTCCAGCGGCCTAATAATCTGTCGCGAGTTTTGGAAGCTCTGGCCGGTCGAAACGTACGACGTGCCCTAGATATGTTTATGGCGATAATCACCTCAGGGCATATGCCAGAGGAGATAATAGTCGGCGTGGCCCAAGGAAACGGGTTTCGCTCATTTCCAGAATATAGAATCCTTAGGGCGCTTATGCGTCAAGATTACCGCTTTTTTAACAACAACAGTGGCTTCATAGCCAACATTTTCAATTGCGATAGTCGATGGAACCGACCCAGCAACACGCTGCTCTCAGAGATACTTTTTTATCTTATCTCCGTACGAAAGGTCCGTGGTGACAACGGGCAAATGGGCTTTGTCGCTCTCCCACGTTTGTTGGCTCACTTGGAGGGGCTTGGCTTTGTACGATCTGACATTCTAGACGCCGCGCGCTTCTGCCTGTTGAAAGAACTCATTGAGGTCGAAACTTCGTCGCTGGACACACTTAGAGAGCGGGACAGTGTCAAGGCGACTGCCAGTGGATGGGCGCACATGCGTCTCTTGTCATCACGCATCGAGTACTTATCGGCCGTCCTGCCTACTACCCCCATGGACGATAAGACGCTCGCGGCTCGTGTGTTCGACTTGATGCAGGTCGAGAACCGAGCGGGGCAAATCCATTTCCATCAGGCCGTTAACATGGTGGAGCGCTTCGAGAAATATTTAAGAAAGCAGGAGACTTCTTTGCTCTCTTTCCCGGGATACGCCGATGCAAAGCAATCAGGCGCGAAATACATCGTCACAAAGGTACAAGAGGCTCTCACCTTCGCCCGGAAGGAGGATGCAAGGGTCAGTGGGCAAGGCGACCTTCTGGACTTCTGATCTGTCGGACACGTTTCACGCGACGGCGGTTGTCGCAGCAGGGTATGCCCTGTGGTGACGTAACACCGCCCCTCCCGATTAATGTAACATCGGAGTTGACAGCGACTATTTGTGACAATGTAGCCTCGGGCCTATACCTTGAGGTGACACCTAATGAGCCGGATTGGCTACGCCCGCGTCAGCACCATCGACCAAGATCTCGAAACCCAAATCGCTAAGCTGAAGGCTGAAGGGTGCGCCATCATCCGCTCTGAAAAGGTCTCCGGGGCGAGTCGCGACGGTCGAGCAGAACTCGCGACCATCATCGACTTCCTTAGGCCGGGAGATGAGTTGGTAGTCGCCCGCCTCGATCGCCTCGGTCGAGACACCCGCGACGTTCTAAATATAATCCACGAGTGCGAACAGAAGGGTGCCTTCGTCACCGTACTGGACCCGCATGTCTCGACCCGTGGAGAGATGGGCCATGTTGTATTGACCGTGCTTGGCATGGTCGCCCAGATGGAGCGTAGATTC
This sequence comes from Mesorhizobium sp. M7A.F.Ca.MR.148.00.0.0, assembly GCF_003997735.1. NCBI lineage: Bacteria > Pseudomonadati > Pseudomonadota > Alphaproteobacteria > Hyphomicrobiales > Phyllobacteriaceae > Mesorhizobium > Mesorhizobium sp. M7A.F.Ca.MR.148.00.0.0. Next base: position 16,209 of record NZ_RZTB01000022.1, read on the forward strand.
ATCAAGGAACGCCAGCGCGAAGGCATTGAGCAAGCCAAACGACAAGGGGTCTACAAGGGCGGGAGGCAGCGTTTAGACCGCGGTCGCATCAGGGAGCTCAGCGCTAAGGGTCTTGGTCCAGCCGGTATCGCAAAGTTGGTTGGCTGCTCCAGAATGCAGGTATATCGTATCATTCATGCCTGCCAATGAAGCTCTCCCATGAAGGGCGACGAAGGACGCGACGCTCCGCTTCGTGTTTTCGCATTGTGGGGATGATCCGATGAACGCAGGAAGGCTCGTTCGGGAGCTTGGGTGCTACTGGGGTCGTCCTGATCGTCTTCGCTCGCAGTTGGAGACAACAGCAGCGACTCTAGGCTTCGCCAGCATGGGCAAGATCTGGCCGCGACACGATGCAGCCCGCGACTCTTGTTTTCCCAAGGAATCCATACCATAGGTTGCGGGTGATATTAGAAAGTTCAAAACGGATGAAGCGCTTAATTTCTGTTGTGATTAGTGTGTGCGGTCTAATTACTCCAGCGTTAGCTTGGACCACGATTGACGTGATGGATCACCCAAGCGCATTCAGTCCCCTATGGGCAAACGCCGCGCTCCGCGCCTATTCCTGCTCAGCCGAACAACATACTGGCGAACTAAGCATCGTGGAATTTGACAGGCCTTTGGTCTTTTTTCCTCGTTTCGAAGGTAATCCTCAAGAGAACTCGAAAATTGCATCGCTTACTCTTCCAACCGATACCCTTATTTTATCGGAAGGTTGGGCGACAGAAATATCCAACGTCGCTGGCCGCAGCCTTTTTGGGAAGTCGGAAGATGGCCCGGGATATTTTAAAGTCGGTAAACAACCTGACGCCAAACCGAACCCAAGTGGAAAAATCGATTTGGAAACTGAGCGCCTTTTGGAGGGCAGCGAGGTACAGGTTAGAGGTGTAAGCCTTGACAAAAAGTCAGGAAAATTAGCGGCTTTGATTAGCCAAAATCAGGCGGAGGCTCCCGAACCACCGCGATATGAAGACTATAAGGATATTTACGCCTGCAAGCTGGTTGAAAACCACGATCTGAAGGGCTTCGCTGACAAAACGGTCCTCAAGCTGATCGCCTCAATGACCACAATTCGAAAGGAGACCCCGTCAAGGCCGGTTGCCCCGTCTCCGTCCAAACCCGAACCTGTACCAGCGCTGCCCGACAGAAGCCCGTCATTCAATCCTGCCCCTGATTTTGAGAAGCCCGACGCCTTCGCCGCGGAGACATCTAAGAAGGTTAAGTTTTCTCTGCATTGCATCGACAAGGATGGAGAAACCATTCGTGTAGCTTTTTTCGAAGAGCAGTTAAGCGGATTTCCTCATCTGGTCATAAAGCACAACGAAAATGAGCTACGTGCTTCGAACCATTATTCATTCGAACGCTTGCGGGTGACTGTAAACGTTGCCCCGATACCCGATGACGAAAAAGACAAGTACTCGGCACTACTCATATTAGACGGACGGGCAGGAGATGAAATATACCCGGCTGGTTTAATGTTCATGGCGAATATGACAGCAAGCGATTCTCAGTATGAGATGTCGGAACATCCCGTTCAGCTACGGTCTAGCGGTGAGCTACCTACTGCTATGTGGCCGAAGATCTCCAATCAAGTTAACGAGTTCGGTCTTAACCTAATACGCTTCCGCATAGATCGGGCTACGGGCGAGACCGCCATCGCGTTGTCTTGGCCGATGATGCCGGAGCTAACAATTCAACACAAATGCTCAATTTCTGATGCGCCTAAAAGGGACGCTTCGGCAATGATCCGAGAGAGCTTGACTGCGATGGGAGCTGAACAGAAGCGGCTTGAAAAAAGCGGCATCGAGAATCGGCTGTAAACAAAGCCGAGAACCCGTTACTGCAAGCGCGCAGCTCAAGCGCCGGTCACCCTTCTCAGATCACATTACGCTTGAATTCTCAGCCTGCACATCCCGGAGTTGCGGTGCAGAAATCAAAAGGCGTGTCGCTACCCTCTACGTGCATCCATAATTGGCACAAAGTAAAATCATTGTCGGCGCTGGACTTAACTACCCTATACGTCTGGCCCCTCGTGTTCGTTTCGGTATTGACCGTGAGGGAATAGGTCTTGATCATTGTCCTTGGAATGGTCGCTCAGATGGAACGGTGCGTCATAAGGAGAAGCAACCAGCAGGCCAAGCGCGGAGGCGTCTACAAGGGCGGTAAGTCGATATTCGATCGCGATCGCATCTCGCAATTGCGCCCAGATGGAAGAGCTGTCGCCGACATCGCCAGACCCTCTAATCCGACCTCAACGTCGGGCGATAATGCTCATCGCCGCGTTCCCTCCGAGCTGCGCCCCTTGACTGTCTGGCTTCATAAGCGAGTCTGGGGCCAAATTGGAGGGGCGAAATGGCAACGTTTACAAAGACGAGGAATGTCACGTGGTGGGCTGCAGTCTGGCTGGGTTTAGCCGCGACCCCTTCTTTGGCAGCTGACTGGTGGCAAGATACATTTGTTTGGGACGAGAGTACCAATGCCTGCGGCGACAACAATTCGATCGCCACGTATTCGAAGAAGTCCGCGCATATTGGGAGGAAGGTTGCGAGATAGGGAAATCGTACGCCATCAAAGGCGTTGACGGCGTAATACTGGACCTAAAATGCACGGACGAGGGCGAGGAAAAGCCGCCACGCCGTGAGCTGCTTCTCAAATTGCAGGACGGCAAGGTGGCCAGCTATCCGCCGCTCCACGTCCTAAAGCGATGCAGCAGCCTTAAGGACGCAGCAACCAAGCCATTCGAGCCCAAATGCGACTTTAACTCGCGGCTTTATCGTACGCCGCCTTTTCCAAACACCGACCCGGGATCGTACCAAGAGCTGAGGTTCACGAATGGCCTCGCAGATGGGGACATTGAGCTGACGGAAATACGGCAAGCCCGACCAGTGTGGAAAGCCCACGGCACGTTTACATGCTCGAACGGCTTCTCGATCTGTCGGGTCAATTTTCCGGTTATGTTGGGAGATCCTGAAGAGCTTCCCTTCGAGCAGGTGGCTAGCGACGGGAACTCACCTGAAATGATCGTCGTCCCTAGTTTTCAGCAGGACGTATATCAAATTCAGCGGAATGCGGTGTCGGTGGGTAAAAAGTATGGCGGGCTTGTCGTGGATTTCTTGAACGGCTTCAGCCTGAAAGAGGATGAGCTGACAGCGCCTGCCAACGTGTACCGCTATGCTGAGTGCGCTCCGAAATAGAAATTGGTCGGGGACGTGTAGGCGTCTTTTCTGCCACTATGGTCCCGTTGATTCTCCAAAGGATGCGAGCAACGAGGGGCATTCGTAACCGTCCTAGACCGCACGTCTCCACTCGCGGAGAGATGGGCCATATCGTGTTGGCCGTGCTGGGATGATCGCCCAGATGGAGCGTCGGTTTATCAAGGAGCGCCAGCGAGAAGGCGTCGAAAAGGCCAAACGCGTTGGTGCATACAGCGGTGGCAAGCGTCGCCTCGATCGTGATCGGATCTTGCAGATGAACTCGGATGGCTTTGGCCCTGCGTCGATCGCAAAGCTAGTCGGCTGCTCCAGGATGCAGGTCTATCGGATATTGCAATCGAGGATCTAAGCACCGGACGGCTGACCTCCTAAAGAGTTAGCCGCCTTGAACCCATCGAGAGTTAAATACTCACGTGCTGGCTCTCTGCTGAGACCGGCGCTGTAGGTTTTTACGAGGCACTGGCGAGTTACGTCGAAGCTGATTGTTCCGCCTAGGCAGGCTGCCGCGGCGTCTGGCAGTTCCTCTCTCATCCGCAGATAGTTTTTTGCAATCCAACGAAGGATGAGTCTTTTCAGCGCGCGGTATTCAGGAGGCCTATGCGCTTCATGCTCCTCACTCAGGCCCATCACGTTCAGGCAGACGCTTAGGACGCGCGCACCCTTGTAGTTAAGGTACCTGTCCATATTCCGCACCTCTCTATAAATTTTCCTTTGTAATCGCGACCTGAAAATTCTCCACGCTCTAGTGTCGTCGAAACCCTGCATCAGAGGCATCCAGTACATATTGTTCTGAATTTGCCAGTTTTTCCAATCGGGCGAGTTGATAGAAGCAACGGAAATTAGCAGCTCGAAGGCAATTTCGGCCAGATTGTCGAAAAAGTCATTAAACCGTTGGTCTGCAGGTTGCTTTTGAGGAGCCTCTACGTGATACTTCTCAAGTAGCTCTAAGGACTTCTCTACGAATTCGATCGTAATTTCGATTTTGCGATATTCGATCGATTCGCCGTACCCGTCGCCCATGGCATTTATTTTGTAGGCGTCTATGCAGGCATGTGTAAAAGTGTGAAAAATCTGAGACGCAGCATAAGAATGGTTACGGTTAAGGCTGCGGTTAAGATGGTTCTCGAGGAACATCAATCCCGCTCGACCGTACGTCCGCCAGCTGACTTGATTCCAACTGTCGGTATCTAGCCAAATATGCTCGAGTGGCGACCCGCCACGTCTTGCCAATTCATTGATGAGATCGGCATGGCCGAACAGTTCTCGCGATACTGGCTTTGTGTATCCTAGGAGACCGGAACGGAAACCGTCTCCTTCGTGATGAATTGCAGAGTCGGTGTTGTTGAATAGTTCTCGGGCTACGTTGCGAGAAAATTGCGCGAGGGGAATATCGTCAAGCCCGTCCTTTGCTACGCAGCGAAAAATCTCAGCGGCAACCCAAGGCACGTGAATTGCTATGGCTCTACAAAGTCTCCGATCGCCAAGCATTAGGATGAGGTCCGAGGCGACTTTTGCCTCCAGTGGCATCTCGATCGAGATCCCGCCGATATGGAGATTTCGTCGCTTAACGCGTCGGCGAGCGATGGCTACTATAGCGTAAGCAGATCGTCCGATCTCTTGGGCCACAGCGGTGAGTTGTGTCTCATTTCCGTTGGATAACAACGAGAACGTCTGCCGAGCGAACTTCATGGCGTTGCGGCTTTTAAATATCGGGGGGCTTATGAAACCCACGTAAATCCAAAAGCTTATGGGAAGAACGAATGAGAGGGCGAATACCGATTCGAAGTACTGTGGACTGTTTGCAAAACGGGGAATTGGCAACGCCAAATCGAACCAGAGCTTGACCAGAACGATCCCGACACCCACTACGGTGGTAGTCCAGAAGAAAACTTGTGGCAGCGGAACGGCCGAAACCGCAATTCGGAATTTGTATCGCTCGTCCGAAATGCTGTACGCGGCGGCTAGTATCGCGACCGCCGTTAGAAATTCGGCGAGGCCAAAGATCGACCCCGTTGGTTGGTTCCGCGAGGCTACTTCGAAGCAGATGTTCAAGCGCACAAAAAGGCAATCTGCATTGACCATAAAGCACCCCGCAGCCCCAAATTCTCCAGTGCTAGGCGCGAAGTTAGCAGCCGTCTAGGGCGCGGATCGAGGATATGAGATTCTTTCCTTCCCTGCGAACGATGTTCACGAGGGATCGCCCCATACATGCGCCTGAGTTGCTCACGAAATTATAGCGGGCGAGAAATTTATCGGCAGCCTGCGTCTCGACACTGGTCAATTGCAGTGGCTGCTTGAGATGCCCATAAAACGCAGTCATGGCCGTTGCGGAAAGCGGTCCGCGATTGCGCTTTTCTGGAATCACATATTGGGCAGCTTGGTCACCGTTTCCGTCTCGAAGAGCGTAGTAGAATGCCCTCACGGTGGTAGCCGCGGTTCCGTACTCTTGGGTAATATCCTCGGTGGGTGAGATCTCGACCGCGCTCGCCAGCAGGGGCGCATGATGGTGGCCCGTTGTCGCCGCTTCCTGACCAGCCAATCGAACATCGACGTCCTTCCCCACAAGGGATCGGAGCAATCCCTCTGTGGCGGTTGTCGCAGAGAGCTGAACGGTTGACACCGGCATGGCTTCGTTTGCGAACTCGTCACCGGTCAGGCAAATGGATGAGCTAAGACGGAGAATGTAGGCTGGCTCGGGTTCATCGCCCGATGTCACGTCTTCGAAATTGGGGGAGCCCGGAAATATCTTGTAGAGGAGTTGGCCAGACAAATGCTCCGGCTGTCCTTTGGAGATGTCGAAACACTGGCTCGCTTCCACCCGCGCCGATAGAACCGACGACGCGATCATAATCGCTATTAGGAATCCGATCCGTTTGCCCGTTGACTTCATACCTTGGCCTTTCGCCACCCAGCCCACCATGCTTCCCATTCGGAGCAGAACCATCTTTCGCCTCGAGCCGAATTAATGCGTGTCGCCGAGTAATATTCTTGACCGGGCACGTGATAGATATGCTCGCCGCGATCATTGATGTTTCCTTTGATGTCACAGCCCACTCTGCGCACGGCGATGGAGGTCGTTGACGTGCCGGGATAGTGAACATTTGGAAGCGAGTGCTGGGTGTCTGTCGCGACATAAGCGAGGGACGCCGTGCCAAGCAGCGCCAGAGAAATAGGGAGACGAGCGCGCAGAAGCGAACGCCACCAAGGCCTTCGCCGTCTAACCCACGGCTGAACAGAATTGCCCATAGCCATCTCCCCGAGGGGAGAATGCTTCCGTCAGGCGAAAGAGTCTAGAAAAGGAAGAAAGCACTATCGGGCTATTCTGAACTGTCCTCGTCGCTTTCGTGGGCAGGGACTTCGTCGTCTGGCGCTGGCTGTTGCTCCTCAACGTCGGCCTGACAGCCTTCGTTGAAGGATTGGCTGTTGCCGTCGCAGTCGTTGGCGTCCGAAATACCATTTCGTTCGGCCCAAGCGTATCCTGCTTGGTGGCCTGAACAGTCTGCGGTGCAGTCGTAACCTTCGAAAGTTTGCTGCGCCACGGCGGGGTAGGCCGCAAGGCTTAGCCACACGATAGCGCCAAAGGCGGCCGACCTGCTCATCGAGGTACCGGCCTAAGCCGTCTTCCGTCGCGCGGCAGGCTTCTTGGCTTTGGCTGCAGGTTTTTTTGGAGCAGCTTTTGCAGCCGCCTTTCGGCCGAGGCCTGAGGATTTCGCTAGGGCGGACCGCTGAGCAGCATAGTTTGGTGCCACCATCGGATAGTCTCGGGCCAAGCCCCACTTGGACCTGTATTCCTCCGGCGTCAGCCCATAGTGGACATTCAAGTGGCGCTTGAGGGATTTGAACCTCTTTCCGTCCTCCAAGCAAACAATGTAGTCTGGGAACACGGACCTCTTGGGGTTCACCGCAGGAACAAGCTCAGGCTCTACCGGTTTGATTGGCTTGCCAACTCCCAATAATGCGGAATTAACGCTGGCGATCAGGTCTGGGAGACCGGCGACAGGCACAGCGTTCTTTTGGACATAAGCCGCCACTATATCCGCGGTCAATTCCAACAAATTTGCATCTGCCTGCCCTTGATGATCATCTGCCAATAGCCAATCTCCTTTTTGATATTTCTGCTCTTAATCACGAAATTCGGATACGGCAGCAAAGACCAACGACTCGTCTTTTTCAACCGGTTTTCTCAGGATCACGAAGCAAAAGCAGTGGCGGAACGCTCAGCGCTCGGTGTACGACGTCTTGGGCTCAGAAATAACGATTCAGAGGGTGGGGAATATGGAAGCCAGACCGTGCCAAATATCAGAGTTCTTCAACGGAACTAAGCAGTTGCTGGTTCCGCTTTTCCAGCGGCCATATGAATGGGGCTCGCGGGAATGGCAGTCTCTATGGGACGACCTCTTAGAGCAATACGAGCGATCTGAGGAAGATACTTTAGCATCGCATTTCACTGGAGCGGTAGTGACGGCTCCTGCTAAGTCCGTGCCGGTCGGAGTTTCTAAGTATCTAGTTATCGATGGTCAGCAACGTCTAACTACGGTCGCAATTCTTATCACATCGATTCGATCATTTTTCGATCGACACACGCCGAAATACAGAAAACTAACCCGGCTTCTCGTTAACGAAGACGATGACGGATTGGATTACTTTAAGCTTCTGCCAACGCAGCCCGATCGTTCCGCATTTCAGGGTCTTGTGCAACAAAGCCCGGTGCTCGGAACAAGATTCACTCAAGCCTATGAGTTCTTTCGTCAGAAACTCTCGAGTACGGACTCGGACGGTGTTGCAATCGACCTCGAACGGCTATCCGATGCAGTCCAAACTCGTTTGACCGTAGTAGCGATACACCTCGGTGACGTTGATGACCCCTATCTCATATTTGAGAGTTTGAATGCTAAGGGAGCACCTCTAACCCAAGCTGATCTGATCCGTAATTACCTGCTTTTGCGCCTCCATTCGAACGATCAACAAACAGCGTACGAGACTGCATGGCTTCCGATGCAAAGTCTACTTTCCGGAGATCACCTTACGGAATTTATGAGACATTTTTTGATGTTGTCGGGTGACGAGGTTGCCAAGTCCGCCATCTATTCAGTTCTTAAACGCCGTTTGCTGAATGTTGAAGACAGCTCAGTCTTTGCCGAACTGCAACGAATGGAACGCAGTTCGGTGCTGTACGCTCAGATCGTGGGATTGACGCAGTGTCCCGATGAAGACATTGCAAGGGGGCTTGAGAGGTTGCGCAGGTGGGATATCTCCACTGCCAATACTCTGATTTTGAAAATGCTGGAGAGATACCGCGAAGGCGCGACAGACGCCAAGGATATTTCTGATTGTTTGCAGATTATAGAGTCATTCGCCGTTAGGAGGCAGGTCTGCGCTGTGCCGACTAACCAGTTGAAGAGGATTTTTATCAGCTCAGCCAAAGACGTTCCAGAGTCGGGCATTGCGCATTGGCTGGGCAACATGCTTGCGAGCGGGTCTAGCGGTCGCAGATGGCCAAAGGACGACGAATTTATGCAGGGGCTTCTGAGGTATCGCGCCTATGCTCAGCCGCTCGATCGCTGCAAATTTTTACTTGAGGCAATCGAACACGCCGCAGGCCACAAAGAGCCAGCAGCGTTCCATTCAGCGACGATCGAACACATTATGCCTCAAACCCTCACAGCTGAATGGAATGAGATGCTCGGCCCTTCCTTCGTAACGATACATGAGCGTTGGTTGGATTTGCTGCCGAACCTAACGCTGACTGCTTACAATAGCGAGCTCTCCAACTCACCATTTGCGGTAAAGCGAACTCTCTTGGCCGATAGCCATTTCGAGCTAAATAAGTGGGTATCTGCGCGTCAAAATTGGACTGAATACGACCTAGAACAACGAGCCGGGGCTCTATTCGAGGTTGCGAAAGACATCTGGCGCGGCCCGATACAACAAGGACAGTGAGCCCTTGGATATTTCATCTTAGTTGAAGGTTGCGCGTGAAACGGGTTCGACCGTCAATGTCAAATTGTTGTCCATCTGATGGAGTGAGGCCGCAAACCTCTCTGCGGTGGCCTGCCTGATGCCGACGTACTCTGTGTACTTGAACTGGTACGCTCCATCGCCGCGCAACCGCCCAATTGGAACCAAGACGTATATCTACGTGTGGGGCGGCGTTTGGTATGACGATGGGTTCGGGGACAATGTGTGACCAAGTTTCGCCACCGCTACAACGTTGCAAGCAGATCACCCGGCCCTAGCTTTGTCATTGAGCCTGAAAAGGCCCGTTATCATAACCACGGACATTGTGAGGGTAGCTGAAGGATGTGCAATCTTTACAACATCACTACGTCTCAAGAAGCCGTTCGCCAATGGACCCGTGCTCTGCGAGACATCGTGGGCAACCTGGAGCCATCCATTGACATCTACCCCAATCAATTCGCACCGGTGGTTCGCAATGCGCCGGACGGCGAGCGTGAGCTTGCTAACCTTCGATGGGGAATGCCGACGCCGCCGGAGAGGGTCAGAGGCAACGCTGACTCCGGCACCACCAACATCCGCAATCCGCAGTACGGACACTGGCAACAATATGTTGGTGTCGAGCACCGTTGCGTGGTCCCTGTGACGAGCTTTGCGGAACCGAGCCCCACTCCAAACGACAAAGACCCGGAGACCGGCATCCAGCGGAACTTCTGGTTCGCACGGAGCGAGGAGCGCCCGTTGGTCTTCTTCGCCGGTCTGTGGACGCCTTGGCATGGAGTTCGCAAGGTCAAGGAAGGTCCCCGCGATCATGAGGTCTATGGCTTCATGACCACCAGACCTAACGCGTTGATTGCCCCGATTCACGAGAAGGCAATGCCGGTGATCCTGACCACACAGGAGGAAGTCGAAATGTGGCTTACGGCGCCGTGGTCGGATGCGAAACGGCTACAGCGCACGGCGCCAGACGATGTTCTGATCATAGTCGAGAAGCCCGCTACGCAGATCAAGGTTCAGATCCAGACATCGCCGCCGGTGCAAGGTTCGCTGTTCTAAGCCTTGTACTTCTGCAGCACCCAGATGTAGCCTTTAGGCGGGTGGTCCTGATCGATGAACTGGGTCTTCACCGTCGCATCCTTGCGGCTGCAACGTTTGCAGCGGAAACGGATGGTTTCCAGCGGTTTGTTCCAGCCCACCACCTTGGCCACATCGTTGGCGCGAAAGCGGCCGACATGCCAGCAATGGCCGCACTCCACGATGAGCAGCATGTTGGCCTTGGCCGCCCGCCCGACGCTGTCCATTGGCCCGGCCATGGGTCATTCCCGGCCCGAATAGTCCTCGCCAAGCGGCAAAAGGCCAAGACCGCTCATGCGGAAGTCCGGCTCCTTTTCAGCCACCACGGCCAACACGTCGTGCAGCTTGTCCACCAGCCCCGCGAGCAGCCAGAACATCTCGCCATTCGCCTTGAGATTCAGTTGTGACGCTAGGACCGTTTTGCGCAGGGCAAGCGCGTCACGGACTATCGCTTCCGCGTCCGATCGGAACAATTTGTCATAGCGGCTCTTTCGTCTGCCCAATGCGGTTCTCCCTGTTGTGAACGACGCCCCACCTGTCGCCCAGATAGGAATTCATTCCTCGTCGAGTCAATTCGACCTTGACAATTTTGTTCCGTTTTTGTTCACTACAAGCACAAACGTTTTGGAGCACCCCGATGGACCACATTGTGACACTGGACAGCCGTCAAGAAGCAGCTTTGCAGGCAATCACCGACAAGTTCATTGCACAGCACAAGGGTGACCCGGTTAAGGCGCTGAAAGAGATGATCGTTCTTAATGGCCATCTGCAGGATCGGCTCGATGCGCTCTCCGCACCGCGCCGGGCAAGCCGCTAGACTAGGAGAGAGCGACAATGACCACGATGCATCTGGACGCCGAAGCTAAAGCCGAATTGCACTCTGAAGCCGAGAAGCTCATCGCTCGCTACGAAAGCCCACTTGAGACCGTGAAAGCCCTCATGGCCCACAACTGTGAGCTTGAGACCCAAATCCTCGCTCTGGCTCATAGGTATCCGGGACTCGTGGCGATCAGCTACGATCCCACGCCGCGTGTGCTGGCATGACTAAGGGGGCTCCCGATGCACGATCTTATCGCTTTCATCGGCAGTAACGCCGCACTGATCGTTGCTCATCCAGCAGAGTTCGCCACGTTCGCGGTGCTGTTCGGAGGCGGTGGATTTGGAGTTGGGCGCTACTTCTTAGCGGAGCGCATTGCCAATCTCGAAAGCCGGATTGCCAGACGAGATGACGAAATCATCGCGCTGAAAACTAAACAGGCAGGGCCAGAGCGGGAGGGACCAATGATACCCATCATAGGAACGTCCGAGTTTTTTCCGCGCGGGCCAGTCACTTCGCGCCAGCCAGTGGCCAAGCGAAGGGAGAACCCCCATGTCAGATAATTTGGTGCCACAACAAAAGGCCCCGAAACTGATCGTCGTCACAGCATTTGACCGGGACGAGAGCGGCGACCTTCAGCCCGTCTTCGGGCCAGCCGAGCAGCAGACCGAGGACCGGGCCATAAGGACGGCTAGGGGTCTGGCGGGAAAACATGCGGGCGCCATTGTGTGGTCGCGCGATGCCAACCCGTCGCTTGGCGAATATGGAGAGCCCACGACTCTCTTTGTCGGCGGTGACGTTCCCGACATGGAATAAGGGCTTAATATGCCTGAAGCTGAGAGGCGACGGCGGCACCCTCCGAGCACCGCCGCCCTTTTCGAACTAAGGTCATGAAGTAGACGATCATTAACTGCGAAGGCGCCTGTCCGCTGGCTTCGGGGCTTAAGCTGCCTTTCGAGCAGCAGCCCTGAACGGATGGCTCATGGTGAAAGTATCTGGACGGATGCCCCGCTCGACCTGAGCCCAAGTCACCGGATGGGCAATGGGAAAGCCGCGCCGCGATCGGGGTGAAAATGCTCCCACTGCGGTGGTCCCGCGCCCGTTGCGCAGGTAATCGAGGAATATACGGCCTTTTCGAGCTGATGGATCGGCGGACAGCAGGTAACGGTCGGGGTCGTTATCAACAAGGCAATGGGCGAGCGACCGAGCCAGCTGTCGCGCGCTGTCATGGGTCATCTTCGCACGGAGCGGAGCCATCAGATGAATGCCTTTGCCGCCGGTGACCTTCGGCCAACTCTCCAAGCCAGCCGCTTCCAAGATGTCGCGTAGCGACAAGGCGGCCTCGATCACCTGATCCCATGAAACGCCGTCGCCGGGATCCAGATCCAAGACCAGCCGATCGGGATGTTCGATGTCATCAATCGTGGCGTTCCAAGGGTGCAACTCTATGGCATCCATGTCCACCAGACCGAGCAGACCCGCAAGATCGTCCACCCATACCCGGACACCTTCGCCGCCCTCGCGTTTCTGAACGCGCAGCTGGTGCACAGGAGCCGGTATCGGCGGCAGTGGTCCCTTGTGGTAGAAGGTGGCGCCGAACACGTGGCGGACCAGCTTCAGCGGTCGTCGGGCCAGATGAATTAGGGCCTGATCGGCGACCTTGTCCCAGTATCGCCGAAGTTCGTTCTTGGAAGGCGATATGGCGTCCGGCAGCAGTTGCAGAATGTTCTCGCTAGGAACGCCATGCTCTCGGCGTTCGTCTCGTTTCATGGATGGAGCGGGGGGCTTCACCGGTATCGGGGCTAGGTCTTCGCGCAGGCCCTTAAACACGGCTTCCCGCAAGATGCCGCGGTCCGTGACACCGCTGAACTGCACCTCGGCTAGAACCTCCGGCCTTACCCACGTAGCCTTCGGTTTGTTGACGGATTCTGACAAGGGCGAGTTGCCGATGATCAGTCGATCCAGTTTCTCTCGAACTCGCCGTGCTGCCTCTAGCGTATAGCCGCTCTGAGCCTTCCCGGCATAAAGTATGCGGTCACCCACGCGCCTTCCAATATACAGCGATGCGACGCGGCGTGGATGGGCACCGAGCTTCTCGACGAATGCCACAATGGGGAAGGTATCACTCTTGATACACTTCACTTTGATCCAGCTTGGCTGCACTCCTGAACGATATGGGGCGTCCGCGCGTTTCGACACGATCCCCTCCAAGCCCATACGGCAGGCATGTTCAAATACGTCCTTACCGGTCGCGTCCAGATGCTCGGCGTACGTTAGCGTAGGTCCGGCGTTCTTTAGCACCTTATGCAGCGCGGCCTTGCGTTTCGCCAGCGGTTGCTGCCGGAGATCGCGGCCATTGAGGTGCAGCAGGTCGAACGCATAGAAGATGATCCTGCGCGAATTTGGATTGCCCAGCTCGCGCTCGAGCGCTTGAAAATCCGGTAGGCCGGTCTCGCCTAGCACTACCGCCTCACCATCAATAATGGCTGACTTTACACTTAGGCTTCGCGCCTTTTCGACAATGCCCTTGTACCGGTGAGACCAGTCGTATCCACGCCGCGTGAAGGCTCGTGCAACTGCGCCCTCTAGAATGAGCTGGGTTCGATACCCGTCATACTTGATCTCGTGCAACCATTCGCCGCCGCTCGGTGCTCTATCGGCCAAGGTGGGGGACTGGAACTCAACGAACGAGAGCCGGTCTTCGGCGTTATGCATTGCAGTCTGACTCCCTGATCGGACTCAAATCGCGCCGCTGCAAACGGTTCCGAGCATTTTAGCAAAAATGAATGTGATCTAGCCCCTCTCCATCGCCACTGGCTCGGCCGCTTGTCTGCGCCTCTGCCATGTCCGTCGGCCCGACGCGTTTGTATGGCTCAAGGGTCGAGATATTTACACCTAGCCGCAAAAAAAGCGCTGTCTTGCGGTGCTATCACACTCCTGTGATGACCCATATCAAGGGCAACAGAAGCATCCGCTCTTCATGACAGCCGTATGCTACGGCAACGCACACCAATGCGTCGTCGGATCGCAGTCTCTCTGGCCTAGTCGCTTACTTGAAATTCGCTTGCGGGACGCCTTCGACCGTCAATGTCAAATTGTTGTCCATCTGATGGAGTGAGGCCGTAAACCGCTCCGAGGTGGCCTGCCTGATGCCAACGTACTCTGTGTACTTGAACTGGTACGCTCCATCGCCGCGCATTTCCCAATGGCCAGACATGCCGTCCTCAAGCTCGTAGGTCTCGGTGATCTGTTGCGCAAAATCGCCGATCGACATTCCATCGCCGATGTCGAAATAGCACTGATAGAGGCGAAGGCGAGCGGCACGGCCGCCATGCATGACGATCTGGCCACAAGCCTGTTGGCCTTTGACGATGAACAGCGACGGCTTGGGCTGCCCGTTCATACTCTCGAAAAGGGTTGTCAGTGCTTGCGTTTCCGTGCCCGCTGGCGTGGAAGTCAAAGTAAACGATCGATCCAACGCTTGCGTCAATTGTGCCTCAGTCATCCCCAGTTCGATCCCTCGAAACGAGGAGACGTCGCCGACAGGCTCGTTGGCACCATGTTCTGCGCTGGTCGCATTTTCTTGCAGGGGCTGCATTCCCGCCGCCTCGATAGCCCGCAGCTTTTCTTTGATCACCAGTTCCAGCCGGTTTGACACCGAAGAGTCCCTGACCTGCCGTGACAAAGAGCGCGCTTGTTCTCTCAAACGCATGAGCTCGTTCAAAGCGGCCACCGACGTTGGAGCGACCGGAAGAGCCTCAGCTTCCCCCAGCAGTTTGACGAATTGCGCCTCCGCGTAAAACGTCGCTGCTTGGACACGAGCTGCTTCCAGTTCGGAGACGAAATGGTCCAAAGCCTCTTGGGTGACATCAAATCTGCCGGGTTTGCACTCGCGAACCGATTGCAGCATGGCATCGAGGTCTTCAAGGCTAAAGAACTCTAGGCTCGGGGTGCCTTCCCACCGCCCAGAAGATACTGAGCTGCAAGGCAATGATACTGCTGAAGCCGAGCCCGCCCAACAGACTAACATCGCGGCCACCCAAAGAGCCCATGAGCGATTTGCCACTTTGGGCCATCCAAACCATCTCATTTTATCTTGGCCTCCGTTGCCGATCCGGCACGACCACGCCGTGCGCTTCTCCATGCAAAGAATGCCATGGCGGCGAGGATCAGGTCGGCGAAGGCCCAAATCTTCATGTCGGTGAATGAGCTGGCCGCGATGAAGGCAAGCAAGCTGCCGACGACGAAAATAATCGCCGAGACCAGCGGCAGGCCGAACGCAAAGGCGCCGCCGACAAAGAACAGCAAACCGACAAACACGCCAACCGAGCCAGCGCCCGCTAGATCATGATTGGCCGCAATGCTTCCGCCCGTCGCCACTGCGCAGGACTGCAGCATCGAAATCATGCCAAGCAGAATTCCGATAATTCCAACTGCGATTTTCATTTCACTCCCCAAAGCAAGCACATGAATCGTGCAATCCCCCGAATTAGGAAATAGGGGACTGTTGGTCCGTCGATTGTCAAGCCGTTTGTATTGCCTTCTTGCCCACGATGAACGTGCGCAAGATCATTGGTTGGAATCTCCGCAAGCTGCGTGTCGAACGCGGGCTGTCGCAAGAGCGGCTGGCGCTGGCGGCTGAGATCGATCGTTCGTATGTCGGTCGCGTCGAACGCGGTTCTGAAAACGTAACGACCGATACGCTGGAAGCTCTGGCGAAGGCACTTGCCGTTCCGGCTGCGGCTCTTCTGACCGAACCTCCGACGGGGGCTCGTGAGCCGTCGCCGCTCTCGTCGGGAAGGAAGCCGAAGGCGGGTTAAACGAGCGAAGAACTGCGCCCCTGTGCCCTGTGCAGGGGAAAACATCAGTATTCCTCCGGCAGCATGACGGTCATCACCCGGATAGTGACTGCGGGGTCAGAGGCGTCAGGCGACAGGTTCGCCAGAGTGCGGTCATAGTAGTCTATCTTGAAGAATAGCTGGCGACCGCCGACGTGCAGAAGAGCACAATCGTGCTGGCCCCACGGATCGTTGTTCTCGTCGAACGCGTCGAAGTTTGCGATGGCCAGCAGTATGGCGCCGATCTCCTGCGCAGGCAGTGCGGCGACACCGACGGTCATCACCATACGTCCGCCAGCGCCTGTCTGGCGCAGTAGGTCGTTTAAGGCCCGAGTGCGCGCGGTTCGATCAGCCGCCGATAGCCGACCGACGCGCTCTGTTGAGCATGTCATGAAGTGGTTCCTTCGAATGGATGAGTGATCGGGGGTGGCGGGCCGGATTTGAACCCGGCCCGTTTGAAGGCAGCTTATTTCTTCGCCAGCAGGCGGGGGTGGATCAGGCCGAGCTGGTAGTAGCTGCGATCCACGGGGGCCGCATCCGGGTAGTCCCTGAACTTCAGCGTGAAGATGCCTTTGGCTTTGGCCTTCATGATGCGGGCTTCGAAATATCCCTCGTCGGGACCCTCTGACGCCAGCACCATGTCGCCGATTGCCAGCTTTGCCCAAAGGTCGCCACCGTTACCGCCAGCGGCATCGCCGCCACCGTCGCCCCCGCCATGGGCCGCCACCGGCGCAGGCGAGCCCGCTGAAGCGTTTTCAGGGCTGTCGGCCGCCTTGTCATCGCCCGGCTCGCCGTCGCGCTCGTCAGCGACCCCCGCTAGGGTCGCAATGCGAGTATACAGATCGCCCTTGACGAACGGCACGAACGCCTTGCCGCTGTCGAAAAGCTTGCCAGCCGGAAGTCGCATGACGATCTCGGGTGCTTCGCCGGGATCAACGCGGTGCGAATGCATCCCCATCAACCTCGCTGCGCTTTCTGCCGCCTCGACTTCCGGCAACAGAAAGATCGACGCGTGGGGTTTGCGGCTCTCATCGCGGCCGAACACGATCAACGATCGGGTGGTTTCGGAGGCGACATTCATTGTTTTGCCTCCAGATATGACAAAGGGCCCAGAGGGCCCCTTAAGGTGTAATTTGAGTGGTGCCGACACGGCGCGTCGGGTCGATCTGTCAAAGGCATGTTCGAGCTCCTGTTAGGGTCTGGCCCAGCCGCCTCAACCGACGCAGCTCGCCGCAACCAGCATAACAGGAAAATTTTCCTAAGTCAACCGGAGGTTGTTTTAGCTAACAGAGCGCCCGGTCGAGCGTGATCAGGCAGCCTTCCTCTTCCTGAAGGTAGCAGCCGTCTTTGCAACACAACCAACCAGAGGCAATGCGCGGGTCTTCTCATAACCTAGCGCATACATTTTTTGACCGACAAGGTAGCCCGCCGTCACTGTCCCCTCGTTGTGCGGGCCGTAGTCCTTGCCGAGCTTCGCCTTTATCAGCGGATCGACCGCCTCAAGCGGTGGGCGGCCTTTAGCAGCGGCGTCTAGCATCTTCTCGACGTTTTCCGGATTGTTGATGACAACCTCCATTGCGCGATAAGCGGGGTCGCCATGAGCGAGCGAGCTGTCTTTTTGGTAGGGCATTCCAGTGGCTTTCAACATTTGAATAATGGCTTCCGCTTCAGGACCACCTTTTCGTAGACAGTTCTTATAGATCTGGGCCCGCTGCTCGAGGGTCATCGCTTTCAGTTTCTCGACGGTGTACATGTGAAGTCCCTCACTCGAAAGATTCGTATTCTTTTGGATCGACCAGCTTACGGAGCTGGACGCCAATGTTCATGCGTTGTTGGCCGGGGTTGAGATTGTCGTAACGCTTCTCGATGCGGTATTTCCTCGCGACTGCGTACAGCCGGTCCAGCACAAGGATGCCATTCTCGTCCCGAACCTGCTGGTTAAGCCAGACGTTGAACGCGCTATTTTTTGTGTTCTTTATCCATGCCTCGCGCTGCTCTTTCGTAATTTTCATGGCTTCGCGTGGATCGCTGCCCTCTTGGCGGTAGGTCGTGCCGCTTGTGAACAGGCTTGGCCGTGTAATTCGCAAGGCAGAGCGGTCGGGCCTGTATCCCAGCGCCGCCATCACTTGCCGGACCATATGACCTATCATTTGCTTGACGCGATCATCGGAGACCTCTTCCCCGAACTCTGCGACCAGTCCCGCCGCCAAGGGCTCAACGGCTGCCCTGTCCAGAAGTGTGGCTGTTTCCATCCGAATGAGATTGTCGCGGTGCTTCAGAAACGACCAAAGCTCCTTTCCAAGTTCGGTTTCTGCGAGGTCACGAAAATTTTGCGGCACGTAGCGTAGCTGCTTAAGGTCTTCTCTCATCTCACTCTCCATCGATGACATGTGTTACATATACATCTATTTTCCACACGTGTCAATAGTACATGCGTTTGGCTGTGTCATCCTTAGAGATCGCACTGTGGTCGTAACCAGCGGCGCTGTTGAACCGGTAGGCCGTCTTTGAAGTGGTCGCGACGCCGATCAAAATGGCTACTGACGATTGGAGATCGACTACCCGAAATGCTGCTGTCCACTCCACGCGGCAACGGGGCACGTCATGGTTTCCTGAGTTGATATGGCGACAACGGCTAGACTTTTATTACACGGCGGTGCTACACAAGCCGCGCAATGTCGGTAGCCTCGCGGTTGATTTTGCTAGGTTTTTTCTGCGTTCTGCCTTTTCCGCCTCTGGGCACCATTTTCACGTGGTCCATTCTGGGCACCCCCGTCGCGTCGCCGCCTGCATCGCCTGGAATCACTTTGCGCACATTAGCCCGCCGACGGATTTAATTTGCTTGGCCACCCCTCAACCCTAGGGCAAACTGCCCGTTGGGGCTGCAGGAGGTGAAATGAGAGCACGCGCAGCAACGCTTGGGGATCTGGAGGATGTCTTTCGCGGTCTGTCCAAGCGGATGTCGGACGAATACGTCGCTGCCGGCAAGGACAGCAAGATCGCCTACGACAATCTGATGATGAATTTGAAGGAGGGCCGCGCGCACGCGCTTGTCGAGGGCGACAAGGCCGTGGCGATCGTCGCCTGGCATGAGAACAGCGACGCCGCCGACACCCTGTTCGCCGCACGGGAGGACTTCTTCCGTGCCACGACCGTCCGCTTCTGCAAGCGGCATATCAGGCACATCCAGGCGCTCGCCGGCAACCTCGCCATCCACTCGCGCAGCTGGCTGCAGGGGCCGGATGTCGCAAGATGGTTCGGCGTTATCGGCTATGTCGAGCGCGGCCGGGAGAACGGCGCCACTTTGTTCGAGCTGCCGCCGGCTCGCATCGGCTAGGGAACCTTGGGCTGATGAAGATCCCTTGCCGCAAACACCGCCACCCCCTCGCCATCGCCCGCACAGGTTCGTCGATGCGGGTCACCGTCTTCGGCTCCAGGCGCCCTTGCTCGGCGGCCTTTTGAACCGCCTTGGCAAGCGGCTTGCGCCGGGCGCCGATTGGCGGGATGTTATGGGAGGGCAACCGGGGGGCAAACCGGCACGCCGAGACAGATATGGCTGCTGGAAATGTCACGAGCTTGCTTCGCCTTTCTTGCCTTTGTTGCCTTGGTGAGGCCGGTAGGGGCAGGCGAGTGGACGTCTCATCTGCTTGACCGCTCAAGCCTGGCAACCGCCTATTTTCGCCAAGCCGATCTTGTGACTGCATACGCGACCGCAATGGCGCGCTTCCGTCTGCAGCTCGCGGGGCGAGCCGGCGAAACCAACCTTGCGGCCCCTCTCGAACCACTGCTTTTGCGGGCGGAATTCCGTGCCCGGACATGGCGCTCGGCAGACGGCAGCCTGTTGCAAGGCTTCGCCGGCAAGGGCGGCTTCCGGCTGACTATCGGGAACTGCCTGGCGCGCATCTGCGCTGCCAGCGAATGCAGCGATGCCGGTTGGCCGGTTTACGCCTGCAGCGACGGAGGCAAGCGCAAGATGTCCGTCACGGATTTTGTGACGGCAAATTTCGGCGGCGTCTCCTATCGCCGATTGAGCGCCTCCCCTTCACAGGAATGACAGCGCGACGCGCCTTGCTGCAGCGTTCAGCAAAGGGCGGTATCCTTTTCCCTCACCGCAAACGCCGCCTGAACCGCACGATTGACTGTGACCGGCAGGATCGACATGTGGTTCTCGCCGGCATGCAGTTCGAAGCTGGCGCGCACTCCCGGGAGAGCATCAAGCCGCTGCGCCATTGCCCGCGCGAATTCGTCGGTGCGTGTTATCTTCTTCTGCTGCAGGCGCTTTTCCTCGTCCTCGGCGCCAATCTGGAACGGCGCCAGCTTCTCGGTCTCGTACTCGCCGGCCGACAGGATCACGGTCGTCGCCAAACCAGCGGGGATGGCGGCCTCGAAGGTTTCGAGAAAGCGGTCGATGGCACGCTCTTCCCAATAGATGGCGGGGCTCGCCGCGATCCAGGTCTGGAAGGCAGACGGCCGCGTGAACAGGGCATAGAGCGCAAACAGACCACCGAAAGAATGGCCGTAAAGCGCCTGGCGGCTTGTGTCGACCGTGACCCGACTGGCGACCCATGGCTTCAGCTCGTCTTCGATGAAGGCAAGGAATTCCGCTGCCCCACCCGTCCGGACTTCGGGCGTGCCCTCGTAGAAGGGCGGATAGGTCTTGCCCGGCGGCGGGCCGAGATTCCATGAGCGGCGCAGCGGGTCATAGGCGCCGTCGACGGGATAGCCGATGGCGACGATGACGCCCCAGCCGACATTGGTGCCCGTTGGATAGAAGGCCTGCGCGCGCATGGCGTCGACCGCCGTGCCGATGACGGCGTTGCCGTCGGTCATGTAGAGCACAGGCCAGCCGGCCTCGGGCACCGGCCCGGACGGCACATGCAGGAATATCCGCCAGGGGGCGCCGCCCTGCGCCGGAACAAGATCGTGGACCGTCGTGTCGGCGATCAGGGCTGGCGTCGCGTTGGACATGGATATCTTGGACATGGATATCTCCAGGGGCAAAACGGTCAGCGGCGGCGCAGCAGCCACATCAGCACCGGGCCGCCGATGAGCGTCGCGACGAGACCGGCCGGGATCTGGCGCGGAAAGATGGCGGTGCGGCCCACCCAGTCGGCGGCGACCATGATCAGCGCGCCGGCGAGCACCGCGCCAATGGCCTGCGGCAGCGCACGGGAAAGGCCAATGCGACGGGCAAGGTGCGGTGCCATGAGGCCGATGAAGGTCAGCGGACCGACGATCAGGGTAGAAGCCGCGGTAAGTGCCGCGACCGTCAGCAGCACGAGAAGCCGCGTCCTCTTCAGGTCAATGCCAAGGCCCTGCACAGCGGCGGGGCCAAGCGGCAGGATGTCGAGCCAACGCATGAAGAAAGGCGCGAGCGCGAAGAGGCAGACGGCGATGCCACCGGTGAGCAAGGCGTCACCGACATCGACGCCATAGGTCGAACCGGTCAGCCAGTTGAGCAGCAGCATGGCACGCGGATCGCCGGTGGCGGTGAGCACCAGGATAAGCGCGTCGAACAAGGCCGTCAGAGCAACGCCGGCGAGCAGCAGCCGCTCCGGCGCATAGGCGGCACGGCGGCCGATCGCCAGCGTCACCAGCAAAGCGGCGAAGGCGCCGATGGTTGCCGCCGCCGTCTGAACCGGGCGCCCGGCATCGGAGAGCGCAAACAGCGCCACCATCATGCCGAGCGCGGCACCGGCGCTGATGCCAAGTACTTCGGGGCTCGCCATCGGATTGCCGGTCAGCCGCTGCATCATCAGCCCGGCAAGCGCCAGCATCGCCCCGGCGCTCAGCGCGGCAAGCACGCGGGGCCACCGCCACGACAGCAAAGGCTGCAGCTCGTCGCCGAAGGCGAAGGTCCAGCCATGCGGGCCCGGTCCATAGAGCAGGGCCAGCCCGAGCAGCAAAAGCAAGGCCAGGCCGATCGCCGTCAGCATAAGGCCGGGCCGGCTTGCGCGCGGCAGGCGCGCGGCCATCAAGGTCGGGGCTTCCGAGCCCAGAGCAAGGCGCGGCAGCAGCCAGAGAAGCAGCGGCGCGCCGAGAAGTGCTGTAATCGCTCCGGTCGGCAGCAGGTCGCCTTGCGGCCCGGTGGCGATCTGCACGGCCTGGTCGGCAGCCCACAACAGCGCCCCGCCGATCAGCGGCGCCATCACCAGTTGTTGGCCCAGCCGCCGGGCACCGCCGATGCGCGCGAGCGTCGCCGCGGCCAGGCCGACGAAACCGATGACACCGACAGCGGCAACGACAAACGCGATCAGCGCGACGGCGGCCGCCAGTCCGGCGAAGCGATAGGCGCCGAGCGGCACGCCAAGGCTGCGCGCGCCTTCATCGTCGAGGCCAAGCAAGGTCAGTGGCCGCACCATGAGGAAGATCGCAAGCGCAGCAGTGCCGATGCGTGGCAACAGCCACAGCGTCGTCGACCAGTCCTGCTGGCCGAGCGAACCGGCGCCCCAGATGAACAGGCTGGCCAGCCATTCATGCCGCAGCACAATGAGAGCGGCACCGATGGCGCCGGCATAAAGGCTGACCACAAGCCCCGCCAGCACCACCGAAAGCGGTGACAGGCCCTTGTGCCAGGACAGAGCGATGACGGCGGCAAGGGCAACGAATGCGCCGCCCAGCGCCACCCATTCGCGGCCAAAGGCAAGCAGCGACGGCGACAGAAGCGTTGCTAGTGCGAGCGCCAGATAGGCGCCGGCTGAGACGCCGACCGTTTCGGGCGAGGCAAGCGGGTTGCGCAGAACCTGCTGCAGGACGGTTCCGGCAAGCCCGAGCGCCGCACCGCACAGTAGGCTGACGGCAAGCCTGGGCAGGAAGGCGTAGTGGACGAGCACCTGCCGCATGTCGGCGATGTCGGGGGCGGCGAGCGATTGGAGCCAGAGCGCCGATGGCAGCTGCACGGTGAGGTTTGAGACGGTTGCCGCTGACGCTGCCGCGAGCAGCACCGCGCAAAGCAGGATCGCGCCTACCGGCTGATTCCTGAAAAAGCTCCACGCGGAGGCCCGGCCGGCCGACGCATGCTTCCCCCCTTGGGCAATGGCCGCAGCATCCTCAGCCACGGGCGGCCTCCCCGGTTATCGCCGACGCCAGGACCCGAGCAAAACGGGTGGCGGACGGAAGGGCGCCGAACATATGGACGGCGGGAAGACGCATGATCGAGCGGTTGCGCACGAAAGGCATGGCGTTCCAGACCGGACTTTCGGTCAGCGTGCCGCCCGCGCCCTCGGGCAAGGGTTCGAGATAGGCGAGGCGAGCGTCGCTGGATGTCGCCAGCCCGTCGATACCAATGGTCGAAAACCCCCAATAATTGGTCTCGGCCGTCCAGGCGTTGGCGAGCCCGATGCGATCGAACACCTCCTGAAACAGACTCTTCTTGCCGTAGACGCGCACATTGCGCGGGTCCATGAAGCTGACGACATAGATCGGCCGCGCCGAAAGCGGCGCCAGCTGCCGGCGGACTTCCGAAAAATACGCATCTGTCGCCGCGATCAGCGCTTCGCCTTCGCTTTCCTTGCCGACAAGCCTGGCAAGCTGGCGCGTCGCCTCGAGCGCGCGCTGATAGGGCTGCCCGGCCTCGGTATAGAGCCCGATCGTCGTCACCGGCGCCACGCGTTCGAGCAGCGGCTTGATGCCGTCGAGATACGGCATGGACAGGATGATGTCGGGCCTGAGTTGCTGCAGCAATTCGAGATTGGGTTCGAGCAGCGTTCCGACATCGGCGATCTCAGGCGGCAGCGGCGGTTCGACCACCCAGGTCTCCCAGATGTCGCGACCGGCAATGGCAACCGGGCTGACACCGAGCATGAGCAAGGTCTCGGCCAGGCCGTCATCCAGGCAGACGATGCGCAACGGTTTCGCCGTGGCAGATGGCGATGCAATTGCGGCAAAGGGCAGAACGAAAAGTCCCAGCGCGCCGCGCCGGGTGATCCGACCGCGGAGACGGTCAGCCCTGTGGGATTCAAGGGCTGCCATCATCGCGCAGCGCCTGTGCGGAAAGCCGGCTGGGCGTGGATTTCAGGCACGGATTTTCTCCAACACGACGCATTCAAAAATCTGGCTGCCGGCAGCCGATGGTAGGTTGACTATGAAACATGACTTCAATAGTCAACATTGAAGATGACTAACCGAGTCAACAAATTTAAATTGGCGCAAGGCGGAACGGTCCTGCGCGCATTGCGGGCAGTGAGGGTATCAAGATGGGGTTGAGTGCATATCGTGCGGCGCGGCGGCGAAGCCGGACCCGGGGCCTCGTGGTCGCATCGCTTTCGACCCTGCTTTGCACCCAGGCCCTTGCGCAGGAAGCCGCGACCGAGCTCAACCCGATCAACGTCGAGGGACAGAGCGACAGCCCGGTTGGACCGGATGACGGCTACATCGCCAAAAACACCACCACCGGCTCGAAAACCGACACGCCGCTGAAGGAAATTCCGCGCTCGATTTCGGTGGTGACCCGCAAGCAGCTCGATGATCGCCAGCCAGGGCAGCTTGAGGACGCCTT
Organism: Mesorhizobium sp. M7A.F.Ca.MR.148.00.0.0; assembly: GCF_003997735.1. Taxonomy (NCBI): domain Bacteria; kingdom Pseudomonadati; phylum Pseudomonadota; class Alphaproteobacteria; order Hyphomicrobiales; family Phyllobacteriaceae; genus Mesorhizobium; species Mesorhizobium sp. M7A.F.Ca.MR.148.00.0.0. The sequence goes on from NZ_RZTB01000022.1 coordinate 40,638, forward strand.
GTCCTATCTCGCCGGCGTCACCATCTCGCCATGGGGCGTCGACGATCGCTTCGACCAATGCCTGATTCGTGGGTTCGACCTCTGCACGTCGGCGATCTATCGCGACGGGCTGCCGCAGAAAGTGATCGATTTCTCAGGCTTCAAGATCGAGCCCTACGGGCTGGAGCGAATCGAAGTCTTGAAGGGGCCATCCTCGGTGCTCTACGGCGAGAACGAGGCTGGCGGCATGGTCAATGCCGTCACCAAGCGGCCGACTGACAAGCCGATCTATGACGGCTTCCTCAGCTATGGCAGCTTCAACACCGTCGAGGCCGGGCTGGATATAGGCGGCCCGATCGACGATGCCGGCGTGTGGTCCTACCGGCTGACCGGCCTGGTTCGCAACGGCGCGCTCGAAACCGACTATTCCCGCAACGACCGCATCTTCGTCGCGCCGGCGCTCAAGTGGCAGCCGGATGCGCAGACCTCGCTGACCATCCTGGCCAACTACCAGTGGGACAGGCTGACGACGAATCAGTTTCTGCCGGCGCAGTATGGCAATCTGCCGCGCAATTTCTTCACCGGCTCGCCCGACTTCGACCGCTTCGATGCCAACCATGGTTCGATCGGCTACCAGTTCAGCCATGAGTTCGACGACCATTGGACGGTGCGGCAAAACCTGCGCTACTCGCAGCAGGAAACCGACTACCGGCAGCTCTATTTTGGCGAGTGGCTTGGCGGCCCATACATCGGCGCAGACGAACATACGGTGCAGCGCACGCTGTTCACCGTGGATGAGACGGCAAGGCTGTTCAACGTCGACAACCAGGCCGAGTACAAGGCTGACTTCGGCGTGGTCGAAAACAAGCTGCTGTTCGGTCTCGATTACAGCAGACAATCGGTCGACGGGCGCAACGGCTACGGGGCGGGTCCGCCGCTGGACACCCAGAACCCGGACTACTCGATCCCTGTCACGCCGCCGAGCCTCATCATTACGGATCGCGTGGAGACGATCGGCCAGGTCGGCCTCTATGCACAAAACCAGTCCAAGATCGCCGACCACTGGGTCCTGACAATCGGCGGCCGGCAGGCCTGGATCGACCACACCAATTTCAACCGACTCGACGGTGCAGGCAGTTACGACCAGAAGGACCATGCCTTCACCGGCAATATCGGCATCGGCTATCTCTTCGACAACGGCCTGACGCCCTACGCCAGCTATGCCGAATCCTTCACCACCAATATCGGCCCGACCCAGTCCGGAGACGCGCTGCTGCCTTCGCTGGGCAAGCAGTATGAAGTTGGCTTGAAATACGAGCCGACCTTCTTCCCCGGCTTCATCACCGCTTCGCTGTTCGACCTGCGCAAGACCAATGTGCCGACGGCAGCAGCCAATCCCGTCTACCAGGTCCAGACCGGAGAAGTCCGCCATCGCGGCCTGGAGATCGAGGCCAACGCAGATCTGGCTTCCGGCCTCAGCATGACGGCGGCCTACACCTATCTCGACGCGGAGATAACCAGCGATGCCGCCGCCGTCATCGGTAACCGCCCGGCCAGGGTGCCGGAACACCAGGCATCGCTGTGGGCCAATTATGAGGTTGGCAGCGGCGTGCTCGAGGGCCTGAGTGTCGGCGCCGGCGTGCGCTATATCGGCGCCAGCTTCGGTGACAATACGAACACGGTTGACGTGCCCGGCCACACGCTGGTCGACGCGGCACTGCGCTACAAGAAGAATGGCTGGCAGGCAGCGCTCAACGTCTCCAACCTGTTCGACAAGACCTACTATTCGACCTGCTATGAGGCCGGTAGCAATGCCGACCTCAGCTGCATCTATGGCGAAGGCCGCGTCATCAAGGGCAGCCTCAGCATGAAGTTCTGATGCATGCCGCTCGGCTGCCTCGGCTGGCAGTGATCTGGCATGTAGGATCTGAAGCGCGCCGCATGAACCTGTGACGACGCGCGTCCAGAGCCGCGATTCGACGCGGTCCTGTCCTCCGTCCGGATGGCGGCAAGACGATTCGCACCGTCACGGTGGGCGTGCGACGTCCCGCTCGCCGAAAATCGCTGCCCGCGAAGCGCAATCCACGTCCCGCATCATTTTTCCTCCACGAATGCATTCCAGGATGATGGTGCCACGACCGCCTTCGGGCCGGCGCGCTCTGGATTGGATTGCCTGAAAAGGCAACGAATCAAAAAACCGGCGGCGGTCGTCGCCAGAAGGTGTAGAAGACCGTACCAAACGCATTGAAGGGAGTGCGATCGGGTTGCGCTCGGCAAGGCTTGATGGTTGGTTGCCGCTATACGGAGAATGAATGATGCGAGAGCCTGCCGGTCAAGACGAATACGGGTCGACGAACCCTTTCGATCCGGACGATCTGCCAACCTTGAACGCAATCGGCCCGAGCATGGGAAGCGGCAATGATTTCGAGAGATATGCCGTTGCCGTGATCATCGTGTTCGGTGCGCTGATCATTGGAGGGCTGATGGCCGCATCGATGGTCTTCGGGCACCGCAACGGCTTCCTCTTCGCGCTTGGCGGCGCCACGTCCGCCTGGATATCCGGAAACGCGCTGCTGCTCGACCGGCCGCGTATCTATGCGCTGTTCGTCGGCATTGCCGCCTTGATGCTGGTTGCGTCCACTCTCACGCTGGTCTTGTGACGGCCAAATCGGTGTGAGCCGATCCACTTGAGCAGCGGGCGATCAACCCGAATCGCCACGCTGCACCAGGCTTTTCCTCCGAGCTATCAGTATCCGAGCGCCTCTCCAGAGGCCGCGCGGCTGTCGATGGCGCCGTTGTAGCGCGCGCCGCCGCCCTTCTCGATTTCCGCCAGGCTCTTGCCGCCGACCAGGATGCCGGCCGCCTGCCCCCAGGTCTGGTCAGCGAGATCGAGGTGATATCCCATGCCGGCCAGCAGCTTTTCTGTGTCCGGCGACAGGCCGAACGGCTCGACATAAACCTTGTCGGGCAGCCATTGATGGTGGATGCGAGGCGCGTCGATCGCCTCCTGGATGTTCATGCCGTGGTCGATGACATTGACGATCGCTTCCAGCGTGATCGTGATGATGCGCGAGCCACCCGGGCTGCCGATGACCATGAACGGTTTGCCGTCCTTGGCGACCACGGTCGGGCTCATCGACGACAGCGGCGTCTTCTTCGGCTGGATGGCGTTGGCCTCGCCCTGGACAAGGCCGTAGAGATTGGGCACGCCGGGTTTCTGGGTGAAATCGTCCATTTCGTTGTTGAGCAGGATGCCGGTGCCGTCGGCGACGACGCCAGCTCCGAAGGAGCCATTCAGCGTGTAGGTGACCGCGACCGCATTGCCTTCATCGTCGATGATCGAATAATGCGTCGTCTCCTTGCTCTCGCCAAAGCCCTTCGGCATCAGATCCTGCGACACGCCGGCCCGGAACGGGTCGATCTTGTCGCGGATATCCTTGGCATAGGCCTTATCAAGCAATTTCGAGACCGGATTGTCGACGAAATCGGGATCGCCGAGCGCGGAATTGCGGTCGACATAGGCGTAGCGCATCGCCTCGATCATGACGTGGACCGTCTCGGCCGAACCGGCACCGAGGTAGGATAAGGGATAGCCCTCCAGAACGTTGAGGATTTCGCAGATGATGACGCCGCCGGAGCTGGGCGGCGGCGAGGAGGTGATCTCATAGCCGCGATAGGTGCAGGTCACGGGTTTGAGTTCGCGCACCGCATATTGCTCGAAATCCGGTTTGGCGAGAATGCCGCCCTTGGCGCCGCTCGCCTTGACGATGGCATCGGCGATGGCGCCTTTGTAGAAGGCATCCGCACCTTTTTCGGAAATGGCGACGAGCGAGGCGGCGAGGTCGGGCTGAACCAGCCGCTCGCCGATGCCATAGGGCTTGCCGTCGGGTTTCAGGAATATGGCGGCGGCCGCAGGGTCCTTCGCCAGCCTGTCGGCGCTGCCGGCAAACGAGGCGGCGTCGCCCTGGTTGAGGATGAACCCGTCCCTGGCATAGCCGATTGCCGGCGCCATCAGATCCTGGCGGGACAATTTGCCGTATTTTTCACGGGCCATCTCCAGACCGGCCACCGAACCCGGCACGCCGACCGCAAGATAGCCGTCGAGACTGGCCCCCTTCACCGGGTTGCCGTCCTTGTCGAGATACATGGTTTTTGTCGCCGCCAGCGGCGCCCGCTCGCGAAAATCGAGAAAGGTCGACTTGCCGTCCTTGAAGCGGATGGTCATGAAGCCGCCGCCGCCGATATTGCCGGCATTGGGGTAGACGACGGCGAGCGCATAGCCGACGGCAACCGCCGCATCGACAGCATTGCCGCCCCTCTTCAAAACGCCAATGCCGACTTCGGACGCCAGATGCTGGGCCGTCACCACCATGCCGTGCTCGCCCTTGGCTGGCGCAGGCGATGCGGCGAAGACGCCCGTCAACGGCGCGAGGGCGAAGGTGATGGAAAGACTGGCGGCGATCAGTATCCGACGGTTGAGAGGCATGGCGGTTCTCCGGGCGGGGATGCCTAGAAGACCGTGTTGGACTGATCGAGTCCACTAACAATTAAGGGAGCGTGAGAAAGAGCCCCCTCACCCGGATTGCCAACCGAATTGCGAAGCGCAATTCGGTTGGCAATCCGACCT
>NZ_RZTB01000022.1:45252-83454 GCF_003997735.1 Mesorhizobium sp. M7A.F.Ca.MR.148.00.0.0
TCTTCTCCCCAGCGGGGGTGAGGCGTGGTCCGCGCAGCGGGCCAAAAGCCAACTGCTTGGCTTTTCGAACAACGAACGCCCGGAGGGCGGTGGCCGCAAAGCGGCCGGATGAGGGGGCCGGCTCGGCCTCAGACAATGCCGCCCGAGCCACCGGCGACCGCGGGACGTTCGGCCGCGACTTTCGCCCGATAGCCCGCCGCTCGATAGGCGGCGACCGGATCAATGGCGCCGCCGGTCTTCAGCCGCGCCATGGCGAGGATCGGCTCGACATCGGTGCGGTAGGCGGCTTTCAGCGTCTGCGTCGCCATCAGCGCGTCATTACTGTCCTGAAAACCTTCCAGCGCCTTGCGATCGACGAGCAGCGCCTGCGCATAGGCGCGCTGCACCTCGACCGCCGACAGCATCAGGCTTTCGATCGGATCGGTGACGTTGTGACTCTGGTCGAGCATGTGCGCCGGATCGAAACCCTCGGTGCCGGACAGTTCGGCATCGACCAGTTCGTTGAAGACGAGGAACAGCCGGTAGGGGTCGATCGAACCGGCATCGAGATCATCGTCGCCATACTTCGAATCGTTGAAATGGAAGCCGCCGAGCTTCTTGAACTGGATCAGCCGCGAGACGATCATCTCGATGTTGACGTTGGGGGCATGGTGGCCGAGGTCGACGAGACAGAACGCCTTGTCGCCCAATTCCCTGGCGATCATGTAGTTGGTGCCCCAGTCCTGCACGACGGTGGAATAGAAGGCCGGCTCGTACATCTTGTGCTCGCTGAACAGCTTCCAGCCGGCGGGCAGTCCGGCGTAAACCTCTTTCATGGCGTCGAGATAGCGCTCGAACGCCTTGGCGAAATTGACCTGGCCCGGGAAGTTCGAACCGTCGCCGATCCACACCGTCAGGGCCTTGGAGCCGAGCGTCTTGCCGATCTCGATACATTCGAGATTGTGCTCGACCGCTTGCCGGCGCGTGCCGGCATCGGCATGCGACAGCGAGCCGAATTTGTAGGAAAGCGCCTGGTCCTTCGCGTCGGAAAAAGTGTTGGAGTTCATGGCGTCGAAGCCGAGGCCAAAGCGCGAAGCCGCCTGTTTCAGCCGGTTCGGGTCGGCCTTGTCCCACGGAATGTGCAGGGAGACGGTGGGCGTCGCTTGCGTCAATTGCTGGATGACGGCGCAGTCCTCGATCTTGTCGAAGATGTCGCGCGGCTCGCCGGCGCCGGGAAAGCGGGCAAAGCGCGTGCCGCCGGTGCCGACGCCCCAGGACGGGATCGCCACCGCGAATTTCTCGACCTTGTCACGGATGGCGTCGATGGCGATGCCGCGACGGTCGAGCCGCTCGCCGAGCGAGGCGTAGTCGCGCTCGAGGTTGGGCTTGCGCGCGCCGTTGTCCTTGTCGACGAGGTCGGCGGAGATGATGGATTCGGACAAGTGCTGGTTCCTCCCAAAATATGTTCGGGCAGCGCTGCCCCTCATCCGCCTGCCGGCACCTTCTCCCCGTATAGTGACGGGGAGAAGGGCGAAGCGGCTAGCGCGTAAAGCTCTGGGCGTTGCCCGCGTCGACATTGATGATGTTGCCGGTCGACTTGGCCGACATGTCGGACGCCAGGAAATAGATCGCCTCTGCGATGTCTTCCGGGAAGACCGAGCGCTTCAGCATCGAACGCGAGCGATAATGCTCCTCCAGATCGTCGGTCGACATCTTGTAGGCGGCGGCGCGCTGTTCCTTCCACTCCCCGGTCCAGATCTTCGAGCCGCGAAGCACCGCGTCTGGGTTGACGACATTGACCCTGATCTGCGCCTCCGCGCCTTCCAGTGCCAGGCAGCGGGCGAGGTGGATCTCGGCGGCCTTGGCGGTGCAATAGGCGGCAGCGTTGGGCGATGCGGCAAGGCCGTTCTTGGAGGCGACGAAGACGACGTTGCCACCAATCTTCTGCGCGCGGAACAGCCGGAACGCTTCCCGCGAGACCAGGAAATAGCCGGTGGACAGGATGTCCATGTTCTTGTTCCACAGCGCCAGCGTCGTCTCCTCGATCGGCGCCGAGGAGGCCAGCCCTGCATTCGACACCAGAATGTCGATGCCGCCGAACTCGACCGCGGTCTCGGCAAAGCCCGAAATGACCTGGTCCTCCGAGGTGACGTTGATCAGCACCGGGCGGACGAAATCCTTGCCGTAGACTTTCGCCAGTTCGTCATTGGCGCTGGCCAGCGCTGCCTCGTCGATGTCGGCCAGCACCACGCAGGCGCCTTCGCGCAGCAGCCGGTTGGCGGTGGCGCGGCCGATGCCGCCGGCGCCACCCGTGACCAGGGCGATCTGGCCGGCAAGCGACTTCGCCTTCGGCATACGCTGCAGCTTCAGATCCTCGAGCAGCCAGTATTCGATGTCGAAGGCTTCCTGTGCAGGCAGGCCGACATAGGACGAGACGGTGGAGGCGCCGCGCATCACGTTGATGGCATTGACATAGAATTCGCCCGAAATGCGCGCCGTCGCCTTGTCGCCGGCGAAGGTGAACATACCGACGCCGGGCATCAGGTAGACCACGGCATTGGGATCGCGGATGGCGGGCGAATCCGGATGCTTGCAGCTGTCGTAGTAGGCCTGGTAGCCGACGCGATAGGCTGCGATGTCGTCGGCAAGCCGCGCGATCACCGCATCGACATCGGGCTTGGCTGGATCGAATTCGATGACCAGCGGGCGGATCTTGGTGCGCAGGAAATGGTCGGGGCACGAGGTGCCAAGTGCCGCCAGCGGGCGCAGATCCCTGGAATTGACGAATTCGAGCACGGCGGCGGAATCATCGAAATGGCCTGTTTTGTGGCTCTTTTCCGAGATCAGGCCCCGAATCCTCGGCATCAGTTTGGCCGCGATGGCACGGCGCTCGGTGGCGTCGAGTGCCTTGACCACTTCACCGCCGAAGATAGCGACACCCTCGGAGCGGCGCTCGAACCATTCGATCGCCTGGTTGATCACCGAGATCGTCGTCTCGTAGCATTCCCTGGGGGTGTCGCCCCAGGTGAACAGGCCGTGGCTTTCCAGGATGACACCCTTGGCGGCCGGGTGTTCGAGGCAGAATTTCTCCAGCCACAGGCCAAGCTCGAACCCCGGACGCTTCCACGGCAACCAGCCGATGGCGTCGCCGAAGATTTCTTTGGTCAGCGCCTTCGAATCCTTCGCGGCGGCAATGGCGATGATGGCATCGGGATGCATGTGGTCGACAAAAGGCTTCGGCACGTAGGCATGCAACGGCGTGTCGATAGAGGCCGCGCGCGGATTGAGGTTGAAGGTGCAGTGGGGCAGGAAGCCGACCATTTCATCTTCGTGCTCGACGCCACGATAGAGGCCTTTGAGCGCGCGCAGCTTGTCCATGTAGAGCGTGGCAAAGCCGTCCAGCTTGATCGAGGCGCTGTCGCCGCCCGAGCCCTTGACCCAAAGCACTTCGACATCCTCGCCGGTGAGCGGGTCTCTCTGCCAGATCTTCGACGACGTGTTGCCGCCCCCATAGTTGGTGACGCGCTTGTCGGAACCAAGTGCGTTCGAGCGGTAGACCAGAAGTTCCGGCCCGCTCATAGCGTGAGCCTTGGCCTCGTCCCACAGATTGGCGAGGCGCGCGCCGGTGCGCTTGTCAAGCATATGCAATCCTCCCGAAAGGCACGCAAAAGGCGCGGCCATTTGGCCCCGAATTTCCACGGAAGCGGTCGGCTTGTCAATCACAAAGGATCAATATCGATCATACTGCACTGCACAATGAAATTATATGATCGGAAATGATTGACACTGCGCGTTTTGGGTGCCTAGATGCTCAGGCAGGGAGGAACCATGCACGAAAAAGAGCGCCACAGGATCATTCTGTCCGCCGTCCAGGAAAAGCCTGTGGTGACGGTGCAGGAGATGGTCGACCTGACGGAGTCCTCCGAGGCGACGATCCGGCGCGATATCGCGGCTCTCCACGTTCAGAAGCGCCTGCGCCGCGTGCGCGGCGGCGCCGAGGCAATCTCGCCGCCGCAGTTCATCGGGCTGGCCGGCCGGCCCTTTTCCGTCAACGAAACGATCAACGCCTCGCAGAAGCGGGCGATCGCGCGTGAAGCGGTAGAGCTGTGCAAGGACGGCGAACCAATCATCATCAATGGCGGCACCACCACGTTCCAGATGGTGCATTTCCTAACCGGCCGCCGCATGCCGATCTTCACCAATTCGTTCCCGATCGCCGAGCACCTGCTCAAGCACTCCAAGAACACGGTGATGCTGTCGGGCGGCACCATTTATCGCGAGCAGAACATCATCCTGTCGCCTTTCGACAATGACGTGACGCGCAATTTCTATGCGCGCCGCATGTTCATGGGCGCGCAGGGGCTGGGGCCGCTCGGCCTGATGGAGGGCGATCCGCTTTTGATCCAGGCGGAGCAGAAACTGATCGACCAGGCCGACGAGTTGGTGGTGCTGGTCGATTCCTCGAAATTCCGCAAACGCTCCAGCCTGATCCTGTGTGGCCTGTCGCGCATCGCCACCGTCATCACCGATGACGGAGTAGAGGATCGCGAAGCCAAGATGCTGGAGACCGCCGGCGTGACGCTGGTCGTCGCCCGCACATCGGCAACCAACAAGGAAGAATCTTCACTGCAGGCCTGAGGCCAACTCGCGCTCGCAGCGACGATGGAATGCAACGCTCAAGGGAGGAAATTCGATGAGCTTCTTGAAGAAATTGATGGTAACGGCGGCCTTTTCAGCCGCCATGTTCGTGAATGCCGCCTATGCCGAAAACGTCAAGATCGCACTGGTGGTGAAATCGCTCGGCAACGGCTTCTTCGATGCCGCCAACAAGGGCGCCGAAGAGGCGGCCAAGGAACTCGGCGATGTCGACATCATCTACACCGGCCCGACCAAGGCGACCGCCGAAGCGCAGATCGAAGTGGTCAATTCGCTGATCGCGCAGAAGGTCAACGCCATCGCCATTTCGGCCAATGACGCCGACGCCTTGGTGCCGGTGCTGAAGAAGGCCATGGAACGCGGCATCACCGTCATCTCGTGGGATTCGGGCGTCGCTAAGGAAGGCCGCCAGCTTCACCTCAACCCGTCCGATACCGGCCTGATCGGTGAGACCATCATCAAGCTTGCCGCCGACCACCTGCCGGAAGGCGGCGAGGTCGCCATCCTGTCGGCCTCCTCGACCGCCACCAACCAGAACGCCTGGATCGACGCGGCCAAGAAAATCCTGCCGGAGAAGTTCCCCAAGATCAAACTCGTCGCCACCGTCTACGGCGATGACGATTCGGCCAAGAGCACCGACGAAGCCAAGGGCCTGTTGAAGTCCTATCCGAACCTCAAGGCGATCATCGCGCCGACCACCGTCGGCGTCGTCGCCGCCGCCCAGGTCGTCACCGACGAGAACCTGATCGGCAAGGTCAATGTCACCGGCCTCGCGCTGCCGTCGGAGTTCAAGAAGTTCATCGACAACGGTTCCAGCCAGGCGGTTGCGCTGTGGAACCCGATCGACCTCGGCTACTCGGCCGTCTACCTCGCCCATGATCTGGCGGTGAAGAAGGAAGAGGCGAAGCCCGGCGCCACGCTGTCGATCGGCCGCGTCGGCAAGGTCACGCTCGACGACACCAACTCGGCTGCGATGGCTCCGCCCTTCCAGTTCGACAAGTCGAACATCGAAAAGTTCTCCAAGATCTATTGATCTGGAGTCCTCTCGAGCTGACGCGGCGGGGCTCACGTCCCGCCGCGACTTTAAACGAACCTTGTTTCAGGGCTTGATACGATTATGGACACGACAGCCCAACACGGCGCGGTGAAGGAGCGGCCTCCGGCCCCGGCTCCACGCCTGACGCTGTCCGGCATCTCCAAGAGCTTTCCCGGCGTGCGCGCGCTGCACAATGTCAGCCTGTCTCTCTACCCCGGGCAGGTGACGGCGCTGATCGGCGAAAACGGCGCCGGCAAGTCGACGCTGGTCAAGATCATGACCGGCATCTACCAGCCCGATGAGGGTACGATCAGCATCGACGGCCAGGCCGTCACCATGCCGAGCGCGCATGCCGCCTTCGGGCACGGCGTCACCGCCATCCACCAGGAAACCGTGCTGTTCGACGATTTGTCGGTCGCAGAAAACATCTTTCTCGGCCATGCGCCGCGCACGCGATTGCGCACCATCGACTGGCGCACGATGCGCAAGAACGCGCGCGAAGTGCTTGACACCATGCATGCCGGCCACATCGACGCCGATGCGCGCCTGAAGGACCTCGGCATCGCCAACAAGCATCTGGTCGCCGTCGCGCGCGCCATGTCGATTGACGCGCAGATCGTCATCATGGACGAGCCGACAGCCGCGCTTTCGATGAAGGAGATCGAGGAGCTCTTTTTGCTGATCGAGTTCCTCAAGAGCGATGGCAAGGCGATCCTGTTCATCAGCCACAAGTTCGACGAGATCTACCGTATCGCCGACCGCTACACGGTGTTCCGCGATGGCGAGATGGTCGGCGAAGGCCTGATCAAGGATGCCGGCCAGAGCCAGATCGTGCGCCTGATGGTCGGCCGCGCGGTCGATCACATCTTCCCGCAGCGCAAGGCCGAGATCGGCGCGCCGGTGCTCTCCGTATCCGGCCTGTCGCATCCGACCGAATTCAACGACATCGGCTTCGAACTGCACAAGGGCGAGATCCTCGGCTTCTACGGCCTGGTCGGCGCCGGCCGCAGCGAGGTGATGCAGGCGATATCGGGCATCACCCGCACCTCAGCCGGCACGATCACGCTGGAAGGCAAGACGCTCGCGCCGAAATCGGCAGCGGATTCGATCGGTGCCGGGATCGTCTACGTGCCCGAAGAACGCGGCAAGCAAGGCGTGGTGATCGGCCTGCCGATCTTCCAGAACGTCTCGCTGCCTTCACTCAAGCGCACATCGAAGTCCGGCCTGCTGCGGCTGTCGGAGGAGTTCGATCTGGCCCGCTCCTACACCGAGCGGCTCGACCTCAGGGCCTCCTCGCTCAGCCAGGACGTCGGCACGCTATCGGGCGGCAACCAGCAGAAGATCGTCATCGCCAAATGGCTGGCGACGTCGCCCAAGGTGATCATCCTGGACGAGCCGACCAAGGGCATCGACATCGGCTCGAAGGCCGCCGTGCACGGCTTCATGGCCGAGTTGGTGGCGCAAGGCCTGTCGGTGATCATGGTGTCCTCCGAACTGCCCGAAATCCTCGGCATGTCCGACCGGGTCGTGGTCATGCGCGAGGGGCTCGTCGCGGCGGTCTACGACAATAAGGGGTTGGACGCCGAGACGCTGGTTCGGACGGCAGCGGGGATCGCGGCATGAAGGCTTTCCTCAAATACCGTGAAATCTGGCTGTTGGCGGCCATCGTCGTGCTGATCGGGCTGATCTCGACGCGTTTCCCGGCCTTTGCCGACCCCGGCAATCTGCGTCAGGTGTTCAACGACACCTCGATCCTGATGATCCTGGCGCTCGGCCAGATGGTGGTCATCCTGACCCGGTCGATCGATCTGTCGATGGCGTCCAATCTCTGCTTCACCGGCATGGTGGTGGCGATGCTGAACGCAGCACATCCGGCGATCCCGATCCCGCTGCTGATCGTCATTGCGCTGGCCGTCGGTCTGGTGCTCGGCGCCATCAACGGCCTGCTGGTCTGGCGGCTGAACATTCCCTCGATCGTGGTGACATTGGGCACGCTGACCATCTATCGCGGCGCCACCTTCGTCCTGTCCGGCGGCGCCTGGGTCAATGCCGACAAAATGAGCCCGGACTTCATCGGCTTTCAGCGCGCCGCCTTCCTCGGCATTCCGGTGCTGTCGTGGATCGCCATCCTGGTCATTGCGCTGTTCTTCGTCCTGATGACGCGCACCGCGCTCGGCCGCTCGATCTATGCCATCGGCGTAAACCCGACGGCTTCCGTCTATGCCGGCATCGATGTCGGCCGCACCAAGTTCATCGTCTTCTGCATCTCCGGCATGATCGGCGGCCTGTCAGGCTATCTCTGGATCTCGCGCTATGTGATCGCGTCGGTCGAGGTCGCCAATGGCTATGAGCTCAACATCATCGCCGCCTGCGTCATCGGCGGCATCTCGATCGCCGGCGGCATCGGATCGGTCGGCGGCGCGGTGCTCGGCGCACTGTTCCTGGGCATCATCTCCAACGCGCTGCCGGTCATCAACATCTCGCCCTTCTGGCAGATGGCGATTTCGGGCAGCGCCATCATCCTGGCCGTCGTGCTCAACGCGCGCGGCGAACGCCAGCAAGGCCGCATCATCCTCAGAAAGGTGGAGGCGTGACCGACATCCCTGCTCCGCGCCGCATTCCCGACCGGCTCGACAAGCCGCTTCGTTCGGCGATCTTTTCCTGGGAAGCGCTGCTGGTCGTGGTGGCCGTCGCCATCTTCGCCATCAACAGCTTCGCCTCGCCCTATTTCCTCGACCCGTATTCGCTGTCCGATCTGACCTTCAATTTCACCGAGAAAGGCCTGATCGCCTTCGCCATGGCGCTGCTGATCATCTCGGGCGAGATCGATCTGTCGGTGGCCGCCATTATTGCGCTGGCGTCGACGATGATGGGCATGGCGGTGCAGGCCGGCGCAGGCACGCCGGTGCTGGTGGCGATCGGCATCGTCGTCGGGCTCGGCTGCGGCGCCTTCAACGGTCTGCTGGTGACAAGGCTCGGCCTGCCGTCGATCGTCGTCACCATCGGCACGATGAGCCTGTTTCGCGGCATCGCCTTCATCATCCTCGGCGATCAGGCCTATAAGGGTTATCCCGCAAGCTTCGCCTTCTTCGGCCAGGGCTATGTCTGGTGGGTGGTGTCGTTCGAGCTGGTGCTCTTCCTCATTGCGGCCGTCGTCTACTCGTTCTTGCTGCACCGTACGAGTTTCGGCCGACGCGTCTTCGCCATCGGCAACAATCCGATAGCTGCGCAGTTTTCCGGCGTGCGCGTCGGTCGCACCAAGTTCATCCTGTTCTGCCTGACCGGCCTGATGTCGGGCATCGCCTCGGTGCTGATCACCTCGCGGCTCGGTTCGACGCGGCCATCGATCGCGCAGGGCTACGAGTTGGAAGTCATCACCATGGTGGTGCTCGGCGGCGTCAGTATCCTCGGCGGCGCCGGCAGCATTGTTGGGGTCGTGCTCGCAGCCTTCATCATGGGACTGGTGACTTTCGGGCTCGGCCTGCTCAATGTGCCCGGCATCGTCATGTCGATCTTTATAGGTCTGCTGCTGATCATCGTCATCGCCTTGCCGATCGTCTGGCGGCGATTGCGCGGAGGGCGCTGATGCCGCAGAAATACGCGTTCAAAATGAAGCTGAAGCCCGGCATGAAGGCCGAGTACAAGAAGCGCCACGACGAGATCTGGCCGTCACTCGTCGCGCTGCTGAAGCAGGCCGGCGTCTCCGATTATTCCATCCATCTCGACGAGGAGACCAATATCCTGTTCGGTGTTCTGTGGCGGCGTGACGACCACGGCATGGACGAATTGCCCGGATATCCGGTGATGCAGCGCTGGTGGGCTGAAATGGCCGACATCATGGAAACCAGGCCGGACAACGAGCCGGTGGCCGTGCCGTTGGAAACCGTGTTCCACATGGCATGAGTGCGATGCGCCACATCGCCGTCATCGACATCGGCAAGACCAACGCCAAGGTGGCGCTGGTCGACCTCGCGACGTTGAGCGAGGTGGCGCTGCGCCGCATGTCCAATGCGCCGGTGCGACAGGCGCCCTACCCGCATCACGATGTCGAGGCCTTGTGGGCATTCATCCTCGAAAGCCTTGCCGGTCTCAACCGCGAACAGCGCATCGACGCCATTTCGATCACCACCCATGGCGCGACCGGCGTGCTGGTCGACGCGGCGGGTGAACTGGTGCTGCCTGTGCTCGACTATGAGTTCGATGGCCCTGATAGACTGGCACCGGATTATGACGCGATCCGCCCCCCTTTCGCCGAGACCGGCACGCCGCGCCTGCCGCTCGGCCTCAATCTCGGAGCACAATTCTTCTGGCAGCAGAAAAGCTTCCCGGCGGAATTCGCCAGGGCCGCCGCGATGCTGATGTATCCGCAATACTGGGCGTTGCGCCTGACCGGTGTCGCCGCCGACGAGGTGACTTCGCTCGGCTGCCACACCGATCTGTGGAACCCTTGGACGGCGGATTTTTCATCATTGGTCGACAGGCTGGAATGGCGCGGGCTGATGGCGCCGGTGCGGCCGGCCAGCGATCGCCTCGGCCCGATCCTGCCCAGTGTTGCGATGCGAACCGGACTGGATCCGCAAACGCCGGTGTTCTGCGGCCTGCATGATTCCAACGCCTCGCTGCTGCCGCATCTTCTCTCCGACAAACCGCCTTTCTCCGTCGTCTCGACCGGCACCTGGGTGGTGTCGATGGCGGTCGGCGGCAAACAGATTGCGCTGGATGCCGCGCGCGACACGCTGGTCAATGTCAACGCAATCGGCGATCCCGTTCCCTCGGCGCGCTTCATGGGCGGCCGCGAGTTTTCCGTGCTGACAAAGGATCAGCCGGAGCAGTGGACCGAGGGTGATGTCGGCGCCGTGCTGGCGCGAAAAATGCTGCTGCTGCCGTCGACACAGCAAGGCTCGGGGCCATTCCCGCACCATGCCGCGGCATGGGTCAACGCCGACGGCCTGAACAGCGGCCAGCGCTTTGCCGCCATCTCGTTCTACCTGGCATTGATGACGGCAACCTGCCTCGAGTTGATCGGCGCGGACGGCCCGACCACGGTCGAAGGCCCCTTTGCCCGCAACCGGCTCTTTGTCGGCATGCTGGCGGCAGCCACGGCGCGCGCCGTTGTTGCGTCCGAGGCCGCCACCGGCACCAGCATCGGCGCCGCGCTGCTGGCATCCGATCGGCCGGCGACGCACGGCAAGGGCGAAAGAATAGAACCGCCTGTAGACCCGGCCTGGGCCGACTATGTCAGCGCATGGCGGGGGGCAGTCGAAGCGCAGGGCTGATCAGAGAATCCGTTTGCCGAAAGCCGACATGACGAAGTTGACCGCGTCGGTGCCGATCCGCGGCTCCAGATCCGCCGTCAGGCCCGAGACATCCATCGACAGCAAGCCACCGGAGAGCGCGATCGCCTCCATCGCCTGGTGTGTTTCGCGCACGGTCAGCCCGCCGGAGCCCGCCGCCCAGCCTGCGAATTCGGTTGCGGTGGGCGAATAGCTGACATGAAAGCCTTGCGTGCCTGAGGTGGCGATGCGGATCGCTTCATGCATCAGGTCGCGCATGCCCATGGCGTCGATGTCGGTCATGGTGAAAGCCGACACCCGCGAATCCTTCAGCACCCGCGCCTCGGCCGGATCGGCGTGGCGCAGGCCGACGATGACGACATTTTCCGGCGACAGCTGCGGCTGCAGCGCGCCGGCCTTGTGATCGAGCCCGAGCGATCGCGCCAGGACCGAACATTCCGGCAGGTCGATGCCCTCCTCGTCCTCTGGCATCAGGGCGGCGATGGAATCGATCCAGATCAGGCCGAAAGAATGCGTCGCGCGCGCCGTCGCGGTCAGCGCCTTGTGGGCGGTGCGACGATCGACGCCGGCAATCAGCCGGACCAGCCCCGATGGCGGCCGCTCGACATCGGCGAGTTCCACCACGTCGAAGTTCATCGCTTCCAGCCGGGCGCCGGTGCTTTCCCGGGCCATGATGCCGGCGGCCCCCTGCCCGGCCGTGATCTGCACCATCTTGCGGCCGGAAAAATCCTCGACGTCGTGCATCGGGGCCTTCTCGACATATTCCGAGGTCATCGCCAAAAGCATGGCGCCATAGCTCATGCGGAAGGCGACGCGGTCGCCGACGGAGGGCCTCGGGTCGGCATCGGCGACATCCAAAAGCAGATGGTCGCTGGAGGCGCCGAGCACCCTTATCCCCCTGGCGATCGGCGTCAGTCCCTCGACCAGCACATCCTCACGGCCGATATTGGCGATGGCGCGCAGCCTGTCGCCTTCGTCGGGGAAGACCGGCTGGTTGCCGAAGGCGTCGTAGCCCGATTGGCCGATCGGTCGTGACGGCTTGAGCTTGACCTCGATGATGTCGCTGGTCAGCCGGCAGGCATCGGGTTCGAGCTCCGCCCACGGCGTGTCGCGGAACGTCTCGACACCACCCTGCAGGATCGCCTCGCCGACCCGCAGATTGTTGATGCCGGCCGGCAACCTGCCTTCGAGCAGCAGCGGCAGCGACGACGAGGCGCCGCCGGAGATCACGTCGAGGCTTCTGCCGGACAGGCGCTCGGTCTTGTAGGCATGGGCGACGAGTTGGCCGAGATTTTCCGGCGTCGGCATGATGGCGCCGAAACAGCCGAGATTGGTGCCGATGCCGGCAATGCGAACGCCCTTGAACTGCAGTATCTGCTCGACGGTCGGGATCAGGTCGTTCGGCCAGATGCCCTCTCGGAGATCCCCGAGATCAATCATCAGCATGATGTCGTGGATGCGGCCCATGCGCTCGGCGATGCGCGATATCTCGCGGATGGTGGCGAGTTCCGACTGCAGGCTGATGTCGACGGTGCGCACCACCTCCTCGACCCGCGCCATCGGCGGGCTGCGCAACAGCATGATCGGCGCGTTGATGCCGCTGTCGCGAAGCCGGCGGATGTTCTCGAAACGCGATTCGGCGATGCCGGCGACACCGCCGCGCAACATGGCGCGCGCCACTTGCGGCATGCCGCAAGTGCCCTTGGTGACGCCGAACACTTTGATGCCCGACAGCGCGCAGCGCTCGACGATGGTGCGCGCATTGCGCTCGATGCGGCCAAGGTCGATGGCGACTTGCGGTCCCGACATCGCTAGCTCCCGTAGACCAGCCCCTGCGGGTCGATCTCCGGCTTGCGGCCGGCGACGAGGTCGGCAAGGAATTTGCCGGAGCCGCAGGCCATGGTCCAGCCGACATGGCCGTGGCCGGTGTCGAGATAGAGATTCTTGTAGCGAGCCTGGCCGATGACCGGCACCGAGTTGGGCATCATCGGCCGCAGACCCGCCCAGAACACAGCCTTCTTCTCGTCGAAGGCACCCGGGAAAAGATCCTTGCCGGTGCTGATGATCGTCTTGAAATCGGCGGGCTTGAAAGTTCGGTCGAAGCCGGTGAATTCGGCCGTCGAGGACATTCGCAAGCGGTTGCCCAGCCTGGAATAGCCGATCAGCCGGTCCTCGTCGGCGCCGCCCATGGTCGGTCCCTTGCTTTCGTCCTCCAGGGGAATCGTCGCGGTATAGCCCTTTACCGGATAGACAGGCAGGTCGATGCCGTAACGGCGCCCGAGCAGGCCGCTCTCCGGTCCCATCGAGATGACCACGGCATCGCCGGCGACCGGGCCGGCCGACGTCATCACCGCGCGCACATGATCGCCCTCGATGTCGAGGCCTTCGACTGTCGTGCCGAACAGGAATTTGACGCCGAGCTTCTCGGCAGCATAGGCGGCCAGCCTGTCGACAAACTGCTTGGAATCTCCGGTCTGGTCGGTTGGCGAATAGACGCCCCCGGCAATCTTGTCCTTGACGCCGGCAAGGCCTGGTTCCAGTTCGACCAGCCGGTCGCGGCCGACGATTTCGATCGGCAGGCCGTTCCTGGCAAGATAACGGTAATTGTCGGTACCGGTGTCGAGGCTCTTTTGCGAGCGGAAGAAATAGAGGATGCCCTTCTTGCGCTCGTCGTAGTGGATGCCGGTCGCTTCCGAAAGCGCATTGATGCAGTCGCGCGAATAGAGCGCGAGCCTGAGCTTGACGTCGGTGTTGGCGCGCAGGCGCGCCACCGTGCACTGGCGCAGGAAACGCAGGCTCCAGGCGAGGAAATAGGGATCGAGGCGCAGCCTGACCTTGATGCCGAGATCATGGTTGTAGAGCCCGCGCAGGAAAGTCTTCAAAGCCGCCGGCGAGGCCCAGGCGGTGGCGTCACCCGGTGACACCAGGCCGGCATTGGACTGGCTGGTGCCTTGTGCCGCCGCCGGATGGCGCTCGATCACTGTCACCTCATGGCCGTCGCTGGCCAGATAATAGGCGGCCGCCGTACCGACGACACCGGCCCCGAGCACCGTTATTTTCATGCCATCCCCCAAGAGCTCCTCGCGGCGCGGCGCCTCCGCACCTTGCCGCGAACGCCTTCAATAGCGCTTCGCTGCCCGCCTTGCGAGCCCTTGGGAGAACCCGGCTCAGCCGCGCGCGGAGTTCTTGCCGGTCAGGATGCGTTCCCAGGCGAGCGCGTCGGCGACGATCTGGTCGAGATCGTCGCGTTGCGGGGTCCAGCCGAGCTCGGCGCGGGCGAGATCCGAATTGGCGACCACCGCCGCGGCGTCGCCGGGACGGCGATCGCCCATCTTCACCTCGAAATCATGGCCGAAGGCGCGGCGCACGCTGTCGATGACCTCGAGCACCGAGTAGCCATGGCTGTAGCCGCAATTGGCGACGAGGCTTTGTCCCCCGGCACGCAGCCGCTGCAAGGCCAGGCGATGCGCCGCCGCCAGGTCGCTGACATGGATGTAGTCGCGCATGCAGGTGCCGTCCGGCGTCGGATAATCGGTGCCGAACACCTGCATGAACGGCCGCTTGCCAAGTGCCGTCTCGCAGGCGACCTTGATCAGATGGGTTGCGCCCGGCGTCGACTGGCCGGTGCGGCCCTTCGGGTCGGCGCCGGCGACGTTGAAGTAGCGCAGCGCGGTATAGCGCAGGCCATGCGCGATCGACGCGTCGCGCAGCATCCACTCACTCATCAGCTTGGACAGGCCATAGGGCGATTCCGGCGACAGGCGGGCGGCCTCGCGCACCGGCTCCAGCCCGGCCCCGCCATAGACGGCGGCGGGCGATGAAAAAATGAAATTGGGCACGCCTTCGCGCACCGCGGTTTCGATCAGCGTGCGCGTCTTCGAGGTGTTGTTCTCGTAGTAGCTGAGCGGGTCGGCGACCGATTCCGGAACCACGATCGAGCCGGCGAAATGAATGATCGCGTCGACCTTGTTCTCCCTGATGACCGAGCCGACCAATTCCCGGTCGGCAACGTCGCCGACGACCAGCTTCGCCTCCGGCGCCACCGCCCATTCGAAACCGGTGGAAAGGCGATCGAGGACGACCACGCCCTCGCCGGCATCAAGCAACTCCCAGACCATGTGGCTGCCGATATAACCGGCACCGCCTGTAACCAAAACCGTCATCCGCGTCCTCGCTTATCCAAGATTTATCGGAAACTGTCTCAACCCCCGCTCTACTGGAAAGCCCGCCGCATAACCATTGAAACCGTGGTAACCGGCATCGCCGGCTAGTGGCATCGTCCTGAAACAAAGTTGATCCACATCAAGGGAATAGGCCACGATCCGTGATCGTTAGGAACAGGTCCGGGGCGTGGCATTTTGACCAAAAAGGCCAGGTGGACGACCATCAGGCCAATGATTATGATCCCGCGCAAAAATTGGGAAGCCTATATGAACTATCAGCGGTTCTTCGAGGAAGCGATCGACCAGCTCCATGCCGAGCGTCGCTACCGCGTTTTCGCCGACCTGGAGCGGATCGCGGGCAAGTTCCCGCGCGCCATCTGGCGTTCCAATGGCCGCGCCGAGGAAATCACCGTCTGGTGCTCCAACGACTATCTCGGCATGGGCCAGCATCCCGACGTCATCGCCGCGTTCCAGAATACCGCTGGCAAGATGGGTTCGGGCGCCGGCGGCACCCGCAACATTTCCGGCACGTCGAACCCGCTGGTCGAGCTCGAGGTGGAGCTTGCCGACCTGCACGACAAGGAAGCGGCACTGGTCTTCACCTCCGGTTTCGTCTCC
Source organism: Mesorhizobium sp. M7A.F.Ca.MR.148.00.0.0 (assembly GCF_003997735.1). Lineage (NCBI taxonomy): Bacteria > Pseudomonadati > Pseudomonadota > Alphaproteobacteria > Hyphomicrobiales > Phyllobacteriaceae > Mesorhizobium > Mesorhizobium sp. M7A.F.Ca.MR.148.00.0.0. The sequence continues at coordinate 60,999 of NZ_RZTB01000022.1, forward strand.
AACGAAGCCTCGATCTCGACCATCGCGAAGCTTTTGCCCAACTGCCTGATCATCTCGGACGAATTGAACCACGCCTCGATGATCGAAGGCGTGCGGCGTTCCGGCGCCGAGAAGAAGATCTTCCGCCACAACGACGTGGCGCATCTGGAAAGCCTTTTGCAGACGGCGGGGCGCGAACGCGCCAAGCTGATCGTCTTCGAAAGCGTCTATTCGATGGATGGCGACATCGCGCCGATCAGAGAGATCGTCGAGCTCGCCGAGCGCTACAACGCCATGACCTATATCGACGAGGTCCATGCCGTCGGCATGTACGGGCCGCGCGGCGGCGGCATCACCGAGCGCGAAGGCCTGGCCGACCGCATCGACATCATCGAAGGCACCTTGGCCAAGGCGTTCGGCACGCTGGGCGGCTACATCACCGGCACCAGCGCCGTGATCGACGCCGTGCGTTCCTATGCGCCGGGCTTCATCTTCACCACGGCACTGCCGCCGGCGATCGCGGCTGCCGCGACCGCGTCGATCCGCCATCTCAAGCGCTCGCAGGCCGAGCGCGACGCCCAGCAGCAGCAGGCGAGCCGAACCAAGCAGATCCTGTCGGCCGCCGGCCTGCCGGTGATGGACTCGCCGACCCACATCGTGCCGCTGCTGGTCGGCGATCCCGAGGCCTGCAAGATGGCCAGCGACCGCCTGCTCGGCGTGCACGGCATCTACATCCAGCCGATCAACTACCCGACCGTGCCGCGCGGCACCGAGCGGCTGCGCATCACGCCAACGCCGTTCCACTCCGATGCACTGATCGCCGAATTGCAGGATGCGCTGGTCGAGACCTGGGATGCGCTCGGCATCCCCTATGGCTCCGCCGGGCGGCCTTCGGTGGCCAAAAGCGACCGCATCATTCCCCTGCTGGTCCCCAAGTCAGGCGGCTGAAGCCGTTGCTGGTTGCGCCTGTCGATTGCTTCCAACGCCGCGACGCTCCGACGTCACGGCATGGATCCTAGGTCTCCGCGACGTCGCTTCGCGACTGCTACGCCCTAGGATGACGAAGCGTGGGGGCTTCTGGCTAGTCACAGAGTTGGAGTCTGGCATCGTAGCAATGGCCGACCTTCGAGGTTGGCCGAGGCATCTTTCTCTTCGTCGTCCTAGGGCGGAGCAAGGAGCGAAGCGACGCGGCGCAGACCCTAGGATCCATGCCGTTACTGCGGCCGAAGAGTGAGGCGGTCCAGAATCTTCAAACGCGCGGCTTTCCTGTCCAGCCCAATCCTCAAACTGCCTTCATCCACTTCGCCAGCCGGTGCGCCGCTTCCTCGACCTGGTCGAGGCGGCGGTGGAAACACAACCGCAAAAACGCCTCGCCGCCGGGGCCGAAAGCGGTGCCTGGCGCCAGGCCGACATTGGCCTTGTCGACAATGTCGAAGGCAGCGGTGCGTGAATCGGTGATGCCGTCGACAGTGAAAAACAGATAGAACGCGCCCTGCGGCACCGTAAACCGGGCGCGGCCGGTGGCGCCGAGAATGCCGCAGACAAGGTCGCGCGCCTTGCGCGCCCGCTCCACCTGTTCGGCAACGAAGGCATCGCCCCCGTCAAGGGCGGCGGCCGCGCCGCGCTGCATGAACTGGGCGACGCCGGAGTTCGAATACTGGATCAGGTTCTCGAACACCTGCTGCAAGCTCGGATGCGTCTTGATCCAGCCGACGCGCCAGCCGGTCATCGCCCAGTTCTTGGAGAAGGAGTTGACGTACAGGATGCGGTCTTCCGCCGACGCGATGTCGAGGAAGGACGGCGCGCGGCCGTGGCCATAGTGGAAAAGCGAATAGATCTCGTCGGCGATGATCCACAGATTTTTCGCGCGCGCCAGATCGAGGATGGCCTGCAAGGTCTCATGATCGGCGGTCCAGCCGGTCGGATTCGACGGCGTGTTGATGAACAGCGCCTTTGTGCGCGGCGTGATCGAAGCCGCGAGCTTCTCGACGTCGCAGGACCAGCCATTGCCGGAATGATCGAGCGTCACCGCGACCGGAACGGCTCCCGCTATCGCTGCCGCGGCATCGAAATTCGGCCAGGCCGGCGACAGATAAACCACCTCGTCGCCCGCGCCGGCGAGCGCATCGAGCGCCAGCTGGATGGCATGCATGCCGGAGCCGGTGACGATGAATTCTTCCTCCGGGAAGGTCTTGCCGAAATGCCTGGCATAGTAGCGGGAGAGCGCCTGCCTGAGATCGGGGATGCCCCTTTGCCAGGTGTAGAATGTCTCGCCACCGGCCAGCGCCTTCGACGCGGCATCGGTGATGAAGGCTGGCGTCGGCAGGTCGCCCTCGCCGGCCCAGAGCGGAATCATGCCTTCGCGCAGGCGGCCGTAATTGACGACGGCGACAATGCCGCTTTCGGGTGCCGCACGGGCCTCGGTGCGCAAACTGTCGATCAGGGTCATTGGCGGGTCCGTTTTGGTCTGCGGTTTTCGTCAGCGGTCCTTACCAGATGCGAAAACAGAAAACCCCGGCCGCGAACGACCGGGGTTTTGGTCCAGCAAATGCCGCCCGTGGTCAGCGCCTGGCGAGCAGATCGCGAATTTCAGTGAGCAGCGCGACGTCGGCGGGCGGCGGAGCGGCCGGTGCAGCGGGTTTCTCGCGCTCAAGCCGCTTGCGCATGTTGTTCACCGCCTTGACCATCAGGAAGATGATGAAAGCGAGGATGAGGAAGTTCAGCGCCACGGTGATGAAGCTGCCATAGGCAAAGACCGCGCCCTGCTTCTTGGCATCGGCCAACGAGGTCGCGTTGACGGCTGAGGACAATCCGAAGAAATAGTTGTTGAAGTCCAATCCGCCGAAAATCGCACCTACGATCGGCATGATGATGTCGTTGACAAGGGAATCGACGATCTTGCCGAAGGCCGCGCCGATGATGACGCCGACCGCAAGGTCCATCACATTACCCTTGGAAATGAATTCCTGGAATTCTTTCAGCATTCGACCCTCCTTGTCGTGACTGGCCGAGCTGCCGTTTCCGTCCTTGCGACATCGACCTGAGACAACATAACAAAAACCTCCTGACGCAACATCGGCAAAAAGGAGAAAGCAACCGGTTTCTCCTTACCGGGAGCCGGCTAGGTTGCTCGCCAAGACCGACTCCGGTTCAGTTGTTCGAGACCCACGGTTCGGCAGGAGCAGCGTTGAATTTCTGGCAATCATAGGCGATTTCGCCTATAATATTCTCATGAACATGCTCGAAACCATCAGCATTGACGTTTACCCGTGGGCGGCTCCGACAAAGGAGCAGCGCGCTTGGTTCGACGCACTTTCGCCCGATGAGAAGCGGAAAGCGATTCAGGCGGCCATCGACGAAGGTTTTGAGAGCCCCGTCAGCGACAAGTCTATCGACGACATTATTCGGGAAGCGCGTGCCGAATTCCCGCATGCGCCATAGGATAACGCATCGCGCCGAACGCGATCTGAAAGACATTTACCGACACATCTTCGAAAACTTCGGCCACACTCAGGCCGAAAAGTATCTGCGTGAACTCGACGCGGTGTTTGAATTGCTCGGCGATTACCCGAATATGGGCAGGCTCTATGAAGGCAGGACCCATCAGTTCGTCCATGGCAAGCACATCATCCTCTATCGTATGGGTTCGGAGGAGATCATTGTCGGCCGCATCTTCCACGGCGCCCAGCGGCGATCTTCACCATAACGACATCGACACCGACGCGCCGGCCTGAGAACCGTCCTATGCAGCTCTGCAATGGACTCGGACGCCAAGCTGTGATTGCGTCCGGGCAAGCCGGATAGAAAGACGGCAGAGGAGGAAAGTCCAAGCGTGCAGGGCTTGTTCATCGTCATCATCGCGGTCGCCTATGTGACGCTGCTGTTTGCCATCGCCAGCCTCGGCGACCGCCGCTCGGCCATCTCCGAGCCGAGCCGGGGGCGGCCTTTCATCTACGCACTCAGCCTCGCTATCTACTGCACATCCTGGACTTTCTTCGGCTCGGTCGGTCTCTCTTCCGAACGCGGCCTCGAATTCCTCGGCATCTATACGGGCCCGGTGCTCGTCTTCGTGTTCGGCTTCCCGCTGCTCAACCGCATCGTGCGGCTGGCCAAGACCGAGAAGATCACCTCGATCGCGGATTTCCTCGGCGCGCGCTACGGCAAGAGTTTCACCGTCGCGGCGATCGCCACGCTGATCGCCACCATCGGCGCGGTGCCCTATATCGCGCTGCAGTTGAAGGCGATCTCCGGTTCGGTCAGCCTGATGGTCGAGCACTATACGGGATCGCCGCCTTCGTTCGATCCCTTCGTCAGCGACATCTCGTTGGTCGTCGCCATGCTCCTGGCGCTGTTTGCGGTGCTGTTTGGAACCCGTCACGCCGACGCCACCGAACACCAGGACGGGCTGGTGCTGGCGGTGGCGGTCGAAACCGTGGTCAAGCTCGCCGCCTTCCTGGCGATCGGCCTGATGGTCACCTTCCTGATCTTCGGCGGCCCGGGCGACATGTTCGACAAGCTCGCTGAGAACGCGCAGGTCCGCCAGGCGATGAGCTACAACACCTCGCTCGCCACCTGGCTGGTGCTGACGTGCCTCAGCGGCTTTGCCATCATCATGCTGCCGCGGCAGTTCTACGTCACCATCGTCGAGAACCGCGGCGAGGCCGAACTGCGCACCGCGACATGGGTGTTCCCGCTCTACCTCGTGGCGATCAACCTGTTCGTGCTGCCGATCGCCTTCGCCGGCCTTTCGCTGGTCGGCACCGGAACCAGCAGCGATCTCTACGTGCTGTCGCTGCCCCTGTTCAGCGGCCATGATGTGCTGGCGATGGCGGCTTTCATCGGCGGCCTGTCGGCGGCGACGGCGATGGTGATCGTCGAAAGCGTGGCGCTGTCGATCATGATCTCCAACGACCTCGTCATTCCATTGTTCGTGCGCCGCCTGCTCAAGACCTCGACCTCCGAGACCGAGGACTGGTCGACGCTCATCCTCAATGTGCGGCGCGGGGCGATCTTCATCCTCTTGTTCATCGCCTTCCTCTACTACCGCGAGAGCACCGACAGCGCGCGACTGTCGTCGATCGGCCTGATGTCGTTCGCGGCCATCGCCCAGTTCGCGCCCGCCCTGATCGGCGGGCTGATCTGGCGCGGCGCCAACGGCCGGGGTGCGGCACTCGGCATGGTCGCCGGCATCCTCGTCTGGGGCTATACGCTGCTGTTTCCGTCGCTTGCCGCCCCTGATACCGGCATCATCGTGCATGGGCTGTTCGGCTTCGAGGCCTTGCGGCCGCAGGCCCTGTTCGGCACCGTCGCCGAACCGCTGAACCACGGCGTGCTGTGGAGCCTGTCGCTCAACGCGGTGTTCTTCGTGCTCGGTTCGCTGTCGCGCGCATCGGTGCCGCTGGAACGTATACAGGCGTCGATCTTCGTGCCGCGCGATGCCGGCCCGATGCCAAGCCTGCGCCGCTTCCGCACCGCCATCACCGTCAACGACCTCAAGGACACGATCGGGCGCTATCTCGGCGTGGAGCGCACCGAGCGCTCCTTCCAGTCGTTCGAAAAGACCAACGGAACCTCGCTGCACGGCAATGAGCAGGCGAGCATGGACGTCATCCGCTTCTCCGAGCAATTGCTCGCCAGCGCCGTCGGTTCCTCGTCGGCGCGGCTGATCCTGTCGCTGCTGTTTCGGCGCCACGACCGCGAATCCCGAGATGCCTTCCGCTTGCTCGACGACGCCACCGAGGCGCTGCAGCACAACCGCGACCTGTTGCAGATCGCGCTCGACCAGATGGAACAGGGCATCACCGTCTTCGACCGCGATTTCCGCCTGATCTGCTGGAACCGCCAGTACCGAGCGCTGTTCGACCTGCCCGACGAGATGGGCCAGGTCGGCGTCTCGCTCGACCGCATCCTGCGCCATCTCGCCGAACGCGGCGACATCCCCGCCGATCAGCGTGTGGCCATGCTCAACCGCCTGACCAGTTTCGTCAGCCCATGGCAGATGGAACTGAAAACCTCGGGCCGCATCCTGGAACTGCGCTCCAACCCAATGCCGGACGGCGGCATCGTCGCCACCTATGCCGACATTTCCGGGCGCGTCGAACAGGATCTGGCGCTGAAGCGTGCCAATGAATCGCTGGAGCAGCGCGTCAAGACCCGCACCATCGAACTGACCCGGGTCAACGAGGAGTTGACCCGGGTCAATGAGGAGCTGGCGCAGGCGCAGATGCTGGCCGAGGAGGCCAATCTCGGCAAGACGCGCTTCCTCGCCGCCGCCGGCCACGACATCCTGCAGCCGCTCAACGCCGCCCGGCTCTATTGCTCCTCGCTGATCGAGAAGGCCGGCAAAGGGCCTGCCGGCAAGGCCGCCGTGAACATCGAATCCTCGCTGGAATCGGTCGAGACGATTCTCGGCGCCGTGCTCGACATCTCCCGCCTCGACGCCGGCGCGATGAAGCCGGACGATACCGCCTTCAACCTCGACGGATTGCTGCGCCAGATCGGCAACGACTTCCGGCCGCTGGCCGCCGAGAAGAAGCTCGCGCTGACCATCATGCCGTCATCGCTGACAGTGACGACGGACCGCAATCTGCTGCGCCGCCTGATCCAGAATCTCGTCTCCAACGCCATCAAATACACGCGCCACGGCCGCGTGCTGGTTGGCGTCAGACGGCGCGGCGAACTGGCCGAGATCCAGGTGATCGACACCGGCATCGGCATCGCCGGCGACAAGCTGAACACCGTCTTTCGCGAATTCACCCGGCTCGACGAGGGCGCGCGCGAGGCCGAGGGCCTCGGTCTCGGCCTCTCCATCGTCGACCGCATCGCCCGGGTGCTGCGGCTGGAGATCCGGATCTTTTCCAACCCTGGCAAGGGCACGCGCTTCTCCGTCATCCTGCCCGTCGCGGCCGTGCAGGAACCGCGGCGCGAGATCGACGCCAGGGCTCCTGCCCGCGCGACGGCTTCGCTGGCCGGGCTGCACGTGCTGTGCATCGACAACGACGCCCGCATCCTAGAGGGCATGCGGCTCCTGCTCGAAGGCTGGGGTTGCAACGTCGACACCGTGTCCGGTTCAAAGGATCTGGAAAGCGTGGTGACACACCGCCCGGACATCGTCCTTGCCGACTACCATCTCGACGGCGAAACCGGTCTCGATATCATCGTCAGGCTGCGCGCGCTCCATGGCGACACCCTGCCGGCCGTGCTGGTCACCGCAGACCGCTCCAATGAGGTGCGCACGGCCGCCGGCGGGCTCGAGATTGCGGTGATCAACAAACCGCTCAAACCAGCGGTATTGCGCTCGATGATGGCCAGGGTCAGGCCACTGGCACCGGCGGCCGAATAGCATCAAGGGCGCCCGGTCCAAGAATTGCTCTAGGCCAGGCCGTCGACCATCTGGGAACTGCGGAACCGGGGCCGTCCGGCATTGCCCGCCACAGGCGGACGATGCTCGCGAAAGGCCATTGCAAGCGTCCTCAGCGCCTCGCGGGACTTGGCGTCCGTCAGCGTCGAAAGCAGCACGATCTCGGAAGGCGGCAGCGCCGGCAGCCCGAATTTCCGGCTGACCTCGATGGTGCCGGACGGGGCAAGCCGGCAGGAAAATACCGAGGCTGCGAGGCCGGCCGAGACGGCTTCGGCAACGGCGAAGGAGCCGCAGCCGAGGAACACCTCCGTCCACGGTATTCCGACAGCGTCCAGCGCGCGGGTGGTGATGTTACGAATACCGCAGGATGGCGAGGATGCCGCCAGGCGCAGCGGCTCGTCGGCCCGGTGGACGAAGCCGGGCGCGGCGTACCAGCCGAAATGTTCGGGCGCCAGCACTTCACCATCGCGCCGGTCGTCCTCCCGACGGATAATCGCCGCGTCGATCTCACCGCGATCGAAAGCGTCCAGCAGGTCGCGCGAATCATCGAGCCGCACTTCGATGGTGAGCGCCGGGTCATGCGCATTGAGCCGCGCCAGCAATGTCGGGACTTCCGCGCCTCCGACATGGGTGGCGATGCCCAGTGTGAAGCGGCGGCGCACCGAAGACAGGCTGGCAATGGCGCGATCGTGTGCGGCGAGGAAGTCGCGTGCGGGCTGGAGAAACACCGCGCCCTGCGCCGACAAGCGCACCAGCCGAGGCGTGCGCTCGATCAATTTCTGGCCGACGCGATCTTCCAGCCGCTTCAGCTTCACGCTGATCGCCCCTTGCGTGCTGCCAAGAGCCTCGGCCGCACGCGTGAAGCTCTGAAGATCGGCGATGGCGACGAATGTTTTCACAGCGTCTACGTCCAGCGTCATGTCAGCTATCCGCACTTGTTGTCTCTGAAATAGCCAACCATGCAATTCTAAGATGATCAAGCCTCGCCTACCCTGGGCCATACGCGCGCCGGGCGAGCTGCAATGGATTCGCCGATTGCCGACAAATACGTTCGAAAGGTTGAACCATGCCCACTGTAGTGACCCGCCGAGGCATCGTCGTTCTGTTTGCCGCCTGCCTGGCGTGCCTGATGTTCGGCCTGGAGATTTCAAGCGTTCCCGCGATCCTGCCGACACTGGAGCAGGTGCTGCACGCCGACTTCAAGCAACTGCAATGGGTGATGAACGCCTATACGATCGCGGTCACGACGGTGCTGATGGCGGTCGGCACGATCGCCGATCGTTACGGGCGCAAGCGTGTCTTTCTGGTCGCCATCGCCGCCTTCGGCCTGACATCCCTGATCTGCGGTCTCGCTGAAAGCGTCTCCACGCTCATCGTCGCCCGGTTTCTGCAGGGCCTGAGCGGCGGTGCGATGCTGATCTGCCAGCTTGCCGTGCTGTCGCATGAATTCCGGGAAGGGCGCGAACGCGCCGTCGCATGGGGCTGGTGGGGCGTCATCTTCGGCACCGGCCTCGGCTTCGGCCCCGTCATCGGCGGCGGCATCGTCGCGGTCTCGAACTGGCAATGGGTGTTTCTTGTCCACGTGCCGGTTGCGGCGCTGGCGTTCGCCCTCGCTCTGATGGGCGTCCACGAATCGAAGGATCCACAGGCGGGCAAGCTCGACGTAGCAGGCATCCTGACGCTGTCGCCGTCGGTTTTCTGCCTCGTTTTCTACATCATCCAGGGGCCGGATCTGGGTTTCTCCAGCCCTGCCGCGCTGGCGATCCTCGGTATCTCGATAGTGAGCTTCATCGCCTTCCTCATTGCCGAGAAGGTCAGCCAGCGGCCGATGTTCGATTTCTCGGTCTTCCGGATCCGGCCCTTTTCGGGCGCCATCGTCGGCTCGGCCGCGATGAACCTCAGCTATTGGCCTTTCATGATCTACCTGCCGATCTGGTTCCACGCCGGGCTCGGCTATGACACTGTCTCCACCGGCCTTGCCCTGCTTGCCTACACGCTGCCGACGCTTGTGCTGCCGCCGTTGGCAGAGCGCTTTTCGCTGCGTTATCGGCCCGGCATCATCATTCCGGCGGGCCTCCTCATCATCTGCATCGGGTTCATCCTGATGAAGCTCGGCAGCGCCGCCGCGCAACCGGACTGGCTGACGATGCTGCCCGGCTGCCTGATCGCGGGGATAGGTCTGGGAATAACCAACACACCTGTCACCAACACGACGACGGGTTCCGTTTCGAGCGATCGCGCCGGCATGGCCTCCGGCATCGACATGAGCGCGCGCATGGTTTCATTGGCGTTGAACATCGCGGTGATGGGCTTCATCCTGGCCAGCGGTGTGCTGGCGCATCTGGGGCAAGCGCTGCCCGACCTCGACGCTGCCCAATTGCGTCTTCTCGCCGAAGCGATCGCTGCTGGAAATCCCATCTCAGGGCTCGCCGGAACCGTCGCCCAGGATGCGCTGCGCAACGGCTTTGGCTGGGTCATGCTCTATGGCGGGATCGGCGTCTGGATTATGGCCGCCATCAGTTTCGCGAGCTTCAACGGCCGGCCGGTGCGGCGGACGGAGGTTCAGTGCTCTGATTGAACACTATTCTGATTGAACAAGCGCCCTGGCGATCAACCCGCCGGCTGCAGCGGGTCGCTGCCGATCTTGGACAGCAGGATCACCGCCTGCGTGCGGCTGTCGACGCCGAGCTTCTGCAGAATGGCGGAGACATGCGCCTTGATGGTAGCCTCCGATACGCCGAGTTCATAGGCGATCTGTTTGTTGAGCAGGCCCTCGGCCAGCATGCCCAGCACCCGTGTCTGCTGCGGCGTCAGAGCCTGCAGCCGCTTGATAAGGTCCGATATTTCGGGATCGCGCTCGATGCCGAGATCGACGCCGGCTGGTGCTGCGATGTCGCCGGCAAGCACCGATTGCACCGCGCTGCGGATCTCCTCCATGCTGGCCGATTTGGAGATAAAGCCGGAAGCGCCGAGATCGAGCGCCCGCCTGATGGTCGCCGGATCGTCATGCGCCGACACCACGACCAGCGGCACCGCCGGATGGATGCCACGCAGCGAGACCAGGCCGGACAGGCCGCTGGCGCCCGGCATCGACAGGTCGAGCAGCACCAGATCGACGTCCTCGTTGGCCACGACCAGCGCCTTGGCGCTCTCGAAATCGCCGGCTTCATGGATGGCGGCGACGTTGCCGATGCCGGCGAGCGCTTCGCGCAGCGCACCGCGAAACAGCGGGTGATCGTCGGCGATGACGAAAGAATAGCCTGCCGGCAAATGTCCCTCCCCAAATCCCCGATGATTTTTGGCTTTTCGGGTTCAATTGGACGATTATGAGGGGCTGCGCGCTGTTTTCAAGCGGCAAAGCCAGCGCGCCGCCTCCCCTGGTTGAAGCGCTCAGGTCTTCTGAGCGCCGTCGTCCTTGTCCATATCCTTGACGATGCCCATGAAGCCGCGCAGGAAGCGCTCCATGTAGCTCATGGTCTTGTTGAAATCCTCCTCGCTCGGCAGTTTCGATTCGAGGCGGGCGGAGAGCGAATTCTCGAGCTTGGTGACGCGCTCGTCCATCGCCTTCATCGAGGTCTGGAGACGGTCGACCTCGTCCTGGAAAGCAGCGCGTTCGTCGGCCGCCATCTTGCAGACGAGTTGGCCGGAGCGCTCCTCGCAAATCGACATGGCGCCGGTCTGCGTATCGATACGGACAAAGCCGTTATTGGACTTTTCCAGGCGGTAGCGGTCGGTCTCTTCCGAATAAGCTGAAGCCGCGACCAGCGAAACGAGCGCGGCGGGGATCAAGATGTGCTGCAGACGCATGTTGTCCTCCATGGCCAAGGCCTCAGATATCGCATGTTTGCGCCGGAAATGGGGAAGACCCTTGGCGTGGCCTTTCCCGAATGGCTGGTTCGGAATCTTTTTGACGCAATTCCCAAGGGAAAGCGCTATGCGCTTTTCCCGGGAAAACCGTTTCACACTTTTCCTGGAACTGCTCTATAGCGCAACCATGTCTCAGATTATCTACAAGATAACCCCGCAAGCGCCTTGGCGCGAGGCCGAAACGCATGGCCGCTTCACCGGCGCGCCGATCGATGTCGCCGATGGCTTCATCCATTTCTCAACGGCAGCACAGGTCAGGGAAACGGCGGCAAAGCACTTTGCCGGCCGGACGGACCTTCTGCTGGTCGCCATCGACGGCGCCAGCCTGGGCTCTGCGCTGAGATACGAGGTCTCGCGCGGCGGCGCGCTGTTTCCGCATCTGCATGGCCCGCTGGACCTCAAGGCAGTGCTGTGGGTCCGGCCACTGCCGCTTGGCGCCGACGGTGTGCACCAGTTCCCGGCACTGGAGGGGCAATGAGCGTGCTCGACCGGCTCGGCCAGAAGCTGCTGTTCGCCTTCGATCCGGAAACGGCGCATGGCCTGTCAATCGCCGCCTTGCGATGCGGCGTTCCGGTTGGTGCGCCGGCGGTCCGCGACGACAGGCTGAAGGTCAGCGTCTGCGGCCTCGATTTCCCTAATCCGCTCGGCATGGCTGCGGGCTACGACAAGAACGCCGAGGTGCCCGACGCGCTGCTTGGCCTGGGCTTCGGCTTCGCCGAGGTCGGCACGATCACGCCGCTAGCGCAGGCCGGCAATCCGAAGCCGCGTATCTTCCGGCTGACGGCCGACGATGCGGTGATCAACCGATTGGGCTTCAACAATGAAGGCCATGCAGCGGCCGAAAAACGCCTTGCCGCACGTAAGGGCCGCTCCGGCATCGTCGGTGTCAACATCGGAGCCAACAAGGACAGCAGCGACCGCATCGGCGACTATGAGCGCGGTGTCGCCCGGTTTGCGCAATACGCCAGCTATCTCACCGTCAACATCTCCTCGCCCAACACGCCGGGCCTGCGCAACATGCAGGCGCGCGAGCAGCTTGGCGAGCTCTTGTCGCGGGTCATGGCCGCGCGCGCCGCGGCAACGGCGCAGCCGCCGGTGTTCCTGAAGATCGCGCCGGATCTGGTCGAGGCAGAGCTGGAGGACATCGCCGCCGAGGTCACCGAAAAGCAGGTGGACGGCGTCATCGTCTCCAACACCACCATCTCCCGACCGCCGTTGCGCAGTAGCGACACCGCGCGCGAGACCGGGGGACTCTCCGGCAAGCCGCTGTTCGAGCGTTCGACCATCGTGCTGGCGAAGATGCGCAAACTGCTCGGACCGGACCGCGCCATCATCGGCGTCGGCGGCGTCGATTCCGCCGATACGGCGCTGGACAAGATCCGTGCGGGCGCTGATCTGGTCCAGCTCTACACCGGTATGATCTATGCCGGGCCTTCACTGCCAGGCCGTATTCTTTCCGGAATGGTCCGTTTCGTCGAAAAGGAAGGGCTGAAGTCGATTTGCGAATTGCGCGGCAGCCGCCTCGACTTCTGGGCGTCCAGGCAACTCTGAACCTGCTCTCAGGAGCGTAGATTGCGACTGACGGCCCGCTCGCAAATGGCGCCGCCGATGGCAGGCAACACGCCGAAGAGAAGCAACTGCGCGGTGCCGCCGATGCCAGAAACCGCGGAGAGAATGAACGCAGCGAGCAATCCCAGCGCCGCGCCCAAGACATATGGCAGGTAGCTTCGCATAAGCTCGCCCTGGAACAATTGGTGCATCAAGTCTGTTGGAAATCGACTGGAAGTGCAAGTGCATCCGACCGCACAGCAGGGCGACGAACTCGGTTTAACGGGTTGCTTCGGAGCCTCGCCGGCGCATTGGCTGACGGAGCATCAAACGAAAACCCGCCTGTGCGGCGGGTCACTGGCGCAAATCAGCACCATGGCCAAAAATGTACCATAGCTGAGGTCACCGAGTCAAGAAAAAATTCCTATCGCGAACAGGTGCCGCTCGGTGCCTGGACGGCGCGGGGCCTTCCGGGGCACCGTCTAAAACGCCGTCCGCACCCTGAGCCGCAGGATCGTCAGCAGGCTGAAGCCTCGCACCAGCAGGAAGACGTGCAGCGCCGCCCACAGTCCATTGTTGCCGAAGGCGGGCGCAAGGGTCAGCAGCGCGGCCGCGAAAACCAGGAACGACAGCAGCATCATGTTGCGCATGTCGCGGGACCAGGTCGCGCCGATGAAGACGCCATCCATCTGGAACGCCAGCACACCGCTCAGCGCGGTGAATGCCGCCCACGGCAGATAGATGTCGGCAACCGAACGGACTTCCTCCGATGTCGTCACAAGAGCGACCAGATTGGCGCCACCAGACAGCATTACCAGCGTCGCGGCTCCCGCCAGTCCGAAACCCCAGAGCAGCGTCAGCCGCACGGCCTGGCGGAACGGTGCGGCGGCACGCGCACCGACGGCACGGCCCGCCAGCTGTTCGGCGGCGGTGGCAAAGCCGTCGAGGAAATAGCCGGCGACGAGGAAGAAGTTCATCAGTACGGCGTTGGCGGCCAGCGTCACCGTGCCGAACTGCGCGCCCTGGCGGGTGAACAATGCGAAGGCGGCGAGCAGCGAGAACGAGCGGATCATGATGTCGCGGTTGAGCGACATCATGCGCAGGAAGGCGGCCATGTCGAGCAGGCGGTGGCGCGGCAAGGATGGGGCGGCCCGGAACCGGCGGATCACGATCGCCAGGCCGAGCAGCATGGCCAGGAACTCACCGGTGACGGTCGCCCAGGCAACGCCGGCGACACCCCAGCCAAGTTCCAACCCAAGCAGGAAGCAGAGCGCGATGTTGATGCCGTTCAGCACCAATTGCAGCATCAGCCCAAGCCCGCCCTCGCCGCGCCCCAGCACATAGCCGAGGATGGCGTAGTTGATCAGCGAGAACGGCGCCGCGAGCAGCCTGATCCTGATGTAGACGCCCATCGCCTCGCTGACGCGCGGTTCGGCACCCATGAACTTTTGCCCGGCGATGGCGACCAGCGGCGCAAGGGCAGCGAGCACGATGCCGGCGATAACCGCGATCAGCACGGCGCGCCAGAACACCGCCTGCTCCTCCAGGGCATCGCCACGCCCAAACGCCTGTGCGACAAGGCCGGTGGTGCCCGAGCGCAGGAAATTGAAAGAGGTGAAGACGACGTCGAATATCAATGCGCCGGCCGCCAGGCCGCCAAGCAAGGCGGCATCGCCGAACTGGCCGATGACAGCCGTGTCGACCAAGCCGAGCATCGGCGTCGTCAAATAGGCAAGCGTCATCGGCACGGCGATGGCGAGCACGGAACGATTGGTGACGACAAATGATCCGGCGTGAATCGGGGATCCCGCGTGGAAAGGGGATCCGGCGTCGGCTGGTGTTGCACCTTTGTCCAAGGATTGCTGCCTTGCTGATTGCGGCTTGATAGAACCGTCGATGTGCCCCATTTTCCGGCCACCGCGCAATCACCTATCCCTTGACGGCCAACCGAAATCCCGGTCTGGCGTGAGCCAGCCGGATACGATTTCATGCCTCTGCAGATCGTCCATCATCCCGACTACGACGCCGGCTTCGCCGTCAACCACCGCTTTCCGATGAGCAAATATCCCTTGCTGATGGAGGCGCTGCGTACACGCGGCTTCGCCGGCCCCGACGCGCTCAGCACCGCCGAACCGGCACCGGCATCATGGCTGGAGCTTGCCCATGCGACGGACTATGTCGACCAGGTCGTCAACTGCCGCGTGCCCGAGAAGATCGAGCGCGAGATCGGTTTTCCGATCGGACCCCGCGTCTCGCTGCGCGCGCAGCTTGCCACCGGCGGCACCGTGCTGGCGGCGCGACTGGCCTTGCGCCACGGCATCGCCTGCAACACCGCCGGCGGCAGTCACCATGCACGGCGCGCGCAAGGCGCGGGCTTCTGCACCTTCAACGATGTCGCCGTCGCCGCGCTGGTCCTGCTCGCCGAAGGCGCGGCACGCAACATCCTGGTCGGCGATCTCGACGTGCACCAGGGCGACGGCACGGCGGATATTCTTGCCGATGATCCACGCGTCTTCACCTTTTCCATGCATGGCGACCGCAACTACCCCGTGCGCAAGATCGCCTCCGACCTCGATGTGGCGCTGCCCGACGGCACGGGTGACGCCGCTTACATGAAGAGGCTCGCCGCCATCCTGCCGGAGCTCTCCGCCCAAGCCCATTGGGACATCGTGTTCTACAATGCCGGCGTCGACGTCCATGCCGAGGACCGGCTTGGCAGGCTGTCGCTATCGGATGACGGCCTGCGCGCCCGCGACGACATGGTGATCAGCCACTTTCGCACGCGGGGCGTTCCGGTGTGCGGCGTCATCGGCGGTGGCTATTCAACTGATGTGCCCGCACTCGCGGCGCGCCACGCCATCCTGTTCGAGGTCGCCGCGGGCCACGCCCGATAGCACGATCTTGTCCAAAAACCGGGTGCCAGGGTTCGCTGACGCGGACCTGCGGTTCGGGATCATGCTCTACTTCCGGTAGTTGGCGAGCCTCAACAGGATGAAGGCCGGCACGACGATAGCCGCGCCCAGCAGGATATAGCCGAGGAAACGGTCGATGGCGTGGAAGCCGAGATTCCACAGGTCCATGAAGAATTTGCGGATGCCGTAGAGCACATCCATCGGCGACCAGCCGAAGGCGTTCATGACCAGGCCGACGAGGAAAGACACCACCAGCAGTTTCAGGATCACCTTGAGCGGCGAGTCGCCAAGAAAGCGCGTCAATGCGGACAAGGCCCGTCTCCAGATTGAGGTACCCAGGCTAGAGGGCGTCAGCCAGACATACGCACTTGGCTTGTCCGCTTCAAGCCGGGAGTTCTGCGGGATAGCGAGACACCGAGCATAGTGTGGCCGCAAGCCGAGCCCAGGCGCATGGCAGACTGCCGGCTACTGCCGCAGCGATCCCGCTGGCTTATCTGTTTTCTAACCAAT
Organism: Mesorhizobium sp. M7A.F.Ca.MR.148.00.0.0; assembly: GCF_003997735.1. Lineage (NCBI taxonomy): Bacteria > Pseudomonadati > Pseudomonadota > Alphaproteobacteria > Hyphomicrobiales > Phyllobacteriaceae > Mesorhizobium > Mesorhizobium sp. M7A.F.Ca.MR.148.00.0.0. The sequence continues at coordinate 77,175 of NZ_RZTB01000022.1, forward strand.
TGCCGCTATTCCCAATCGAATAGCGGGAGCAAGGCTTTGGTGGAGACGGAGAGAAACACCGCGCGACGCGGCGTCATGCTGTCGGTGGTCATCCCATGCTACAACGAGCTGGATGGCGTGGCCGAACTGCATCGGCGGGTAACGGCCGCATGCCTTGAACAAGGCCCTTCCTACGAGATCGTCCTTGTTATCGATGGCGCGACCGACGGCACGCGCGAGGCCATTCTCCAGCTGGCCGAAAAGGACGACCATGTCGTCGCCATCGACCTTGCCCGCAATTACGGCCACCAGATCGCGTTGAGCGCCGGGCTCGAATTCTGTCGCGGCCAGCGCATTCTCATTCTCGATGCCGACCTGCAGGATCCGCCTGAACTGCTCGGCGCGATGATGACGAAGATGAACGAAGGCTTCGATGTGGTCTACGGCCAGAGGCTGACGCGCGATGGCGAAAGCTGGTTCAAGCTCGCCTCCGCGTCCATGTTCTATCGCTTGCTGCGCCGGATGGTCGACGTCGACATAGCCCCGAATACCGGCGATTTCCGGCTGATGAACCGTCGCGCGCTCGACCATCTGAACGCGATGCCAGAGCGTTACAGGTTCATTCGCGGCATGGTGAGCTGGATCGGGCTGAAACAGGTGGCCTTTCCCTATGAGCGGCACCGCCGCTTTGCCGGCACCACCCACTATCCGCTGAAGAAAATGCTTCTTCTGGCGGTCGACGCGATGACCAGCTTCTCCATCGTCCCTTTGCGGTTCGCCTCTTTGCTCGGAATGATGTTCGGGCTTCTGGGGCTGGTCGTGCTCGGCTACACGCTGCTCGAATGGTCGGTCGGAAACGTGTTGCCCGGCTGGACCAGCCTTGCCGCGATCGTGCTGATCCTCGGCAGCGTCCAGCTTATGGTGCTCGGAATCTTCGGCGAGTATCTCGGGCGCATGTACATGGAGACAAAGCGGCGGCCGCTCTACTTCGTCAACGAGATCGTTTCGCGCAGCCAGGCAGTGGAGGACGGCGAATTGCCGGTCCATCGCCTGCAGGAGATGGCAAAGAGGGCCGCACGTGCTTGAGGCGGAGTTCGACCAGTTTGCGCGGGAATATCAGGAGCAGCATGCCGCAAGCATAAGGCTGAGCGGCGAAAACCCGGATTTCTTCGCCAGGTACAAGATCGACGACGTCGCCGCGACGCTGCTGCGGGCCGGTGTCAAACCGCGACGAATACTGGATTTCGGCGCCGGCGTCGGCAATTCGCTCGGCCATATGCGCAACGCGTTTCCCGACGCGGAGATCACCTTGCTCGATCCTTCGCGGGAATCGCTCGACATCGCCAGCAAGCGCTTTCCCGGCCAGGCCGCCTTCACGCATTTCGACGGCAAGACAATTCCCTTTGCCGACGGCAGCTTCGACCTGGCCTTCGCGGCCTGCGTCTTCCACCATATTCCCGAGAACCTGCAGATCGGGCTGTTCGCCGAGATCGGCAGGGTGCTGGCCGATGGCGGCAGCTTCTTCGTCTTCGAACACAATCCCTGGAACCCGCTGACCACGCACGCGGTGAGAAACTGTGCCTTCGACGAAAACGCGGTTTTGATAAATTCGCGCGAGATGCGCGGGCGCATGGCCGAGGCGGGCCTTGCCAATACGAGGATCGTCTACCGGATCTTCTTTCCTCGGATGCTTGCGAGACTGAGGCCGTTCGAGCGCTTCCTCACCAAGGTACCTGTCGGAGCCCAATATTTTGCGCATGTGGTCAAGCCTGCCGTTTGACTTCCCGAGGATGCTGCGATTTGGCGCCGTCGGCCTGTTGAACACGGCGCTGGGATACGCGGTCATCCTGGCCGGGCTTGCGCTCGGTCTGGGCGACATCCTTGCCAACGCCACGGGTTATGCCGCCGGCCTTGTCCTCGGCTTCTTCCTCAACCGCCAATGGACCTTCAGCAGAGCCGATGGCTTCCAGCCCGGAACCGCGCTGCGCTACGGGGGTGTCTTTCTGGTCGCCTACAGCATCAATCTGGCCGTCGTGATCGCCGCCCGTTCGGCAGGCATCGTCGAAAACCCGCTGGTCCACCTCGCGGGAATCTGCGTCTATTCGGTGGTTTTCTACCTTGGCTCGGCCCGCTTCGTGTTTGTGGGACGTGGGGACGACAGCACCGACCGCACAGTTCGGGTGGCCGACAAGCCTCGGCGGCAGCCCGCCAGTCCAACACCTTGAACCCAACTGTCACCGGAACCGATCAGAGGCGGCGCATCATGAACGACGCTCAGGCCAGTGTGGCGGCCGCGACATACAACGAGCGGAACAGGCTGATCTTCTGCCTGCTCGCGGCCTTGGCGATGGCGGGTGCGTTGGCTGCCCAGGCAGGCGCCACCCTGCAGGATCCCGACAGCTGGTGGCAAGTGAAAGTCGGTCTCGATTTCCTGACTAACCGGACATTTCCGACCACCGATCCCTATTCCTACACGTTTGCCGGCCAGCCCTGGATTGCCAAGGAATGGCTGGGGCAGGTTCTGCTGGCTCTTGCCTACCGGGCGGGCGGCTGGAACGGGGTCGTCACCGCGATCATCGCCTCGATCTCCCTGACGGTTTTCCTCATGGGGTGGTTTCTCAGCGCATGGCTGAAACCGATCCTGGCGATTACGCTGGCGTTCGCGGCGGTGTTCCTGATCAACCCGATCTTCACGGCGCGTCCGCATGTCTTCACCTTCCCGATCATCGTCATCTGGACAGCGGTCCTCTTCGGTGCGGCGAGGGAAGAACGGGCGCCGCCCTGGTGGCTGCTTGTGCTGGTCGTGTTATGGGCGAACCTGCACGCCACCTTCACCTTGAGCTTCGTCATCGCGGCTTTCGCCGCTCTCGATCTGCTGGCGCGCACGGGCCTGTCAAAACCGGCCCTGCTGGCGAAGTGGATCACGTTCGGTCTGCTTTGCCCGCTGGTCAGCCTGATCCACCCCTACGGCGTCCAGGCCATCCTGGCGACGCTCGCCGTGGCCTACGGCAATGAGGCGGTGTCGCTGATCATGGAATGGAAACCGTTCAATCAGCCGGACAGTCCCGTCCAGGAAGCGGCGATGCTGCTGGCGCTTTTCGGGCTACTGGTGTCCCGATTGCGAATTGGCTGGGCCAAGGCGTTGTTCGTCGTCTTCACCTTGCATGTCTATCTCGCCCATGTGCGCTTCATGTACCTGTTCTTCCTGCTGATTCCGCTGGTGATGGCGGCCGAGGTCGCACAGCAATATCCCTCGCTTTCAGCCACCGCGTGGCTGGCCGAAAAGCGCGACGGGCTGGAGAGATTCTTAGCCAGACGGTTCTACGCCATTTGCGGCACGGCAGCCGTTCTGCTGATTGGCGGGGTCGCTGTGCTCGGCAGCGTCTATCAGGTAGCCCCAAGTCCGAAGACATCGGCCAGCGGGGCGCTGGCATTCGCGCAAAGCCATCACCTATCCGGCAACGTGCTGAATTCCTACAATTTCGGCGGCACGCTGATTTTCCACGGGTTCAAGACCTATATCGACGGACGGACGGACCAGCTGTTCCTCGGCGGTTTCACAAAGAGCGATAACGACACCGGACGCGGCGACGGCAAGCCGCTCCTTGAAGCCCGCCTGAAGAAATACGCAATAGATTGGGCGCTGCTATCGGCCGACGACAGCCGCATTCCCTTCTTCGACCAGTTGGGCTGGAAACGGGCCTATTCGGACGACTACGCGGTAATCTATCTGCCCGGCGCCTGATCCCGGTGCGTTCCTGGCGAATTTCGCGACAGCAATATATGCCTTGACACCCATGTTGCAGCGCAGCAAAATTGCTGCCTGAGGGTAAGCCTGTGAGATCGACGAGCCGGGATTTTCAGCACGATCGACGACATCGCCGCATGAGCGTGTCGGGTGCGGCCGCACGGATCCTGGTGGTCGCGCGCGGGCCGGCCGGATGAACTACCGGCGCGACATCGACGGCCTGCGGGCCGTTGCGGTGCTGCCTGTCGTGCTCTTCCATTTCGGCGTGTCTGCCATTCCCGGCGGCTTCACCGGTGTCGACATCTTCTTCGTCATATCGGGCTATCTGATCAGCGGCAGCCTGCTCGATGATCTTGAGCGGGGCCAATTCTCGATCGGCCGCTTCTACTGGCGCCGCGCACGGCGCATCCTGCCGGCGCTGACCTTCGTCATCCTGCTCGCGAGCATTGCCGCCTGGTTCATCCTTCTGCCTTCGGATCTCCACGAATTCAGCCTCAGCGTGATCGCCGCCTCGACCTTCTGGTCGAACATCTATTTCTGGAAAACGACGAACTATTTCTCCATCGACGCCGAACTGCGGCCGCTCCTGCACACATGGTCGCTTTCGGTGGAAGAGCAGTATTATATCTTCGCGCCGATCCTCCTTTATCTGATCTACCGATACGTCTCGAAGCGCTGGCTGACGGTACTTCTGCCGATGGCCATCGGCAGCTTTGCCCTGGCAGTCATAGCAACCTCGCTGGCACCGACGGCAGGGTTCTATCTCTTGCCGACGCGCATATGGGAGCTGGCGCTGGGCGCCATGCTGATGTTGCGGAAGCCTCCGGTCCTGGCCAGTCGGCTGGCGGCGGACCTGATCGGCCTCGCCGGCTTTGCCCTCATTGCATTTGGCTTTGTGATGATTTCGGACAGCGATCCGTTTCCCGGCTACAATGCCCTATTCCCCTGCATCGGAACAGCTCTGCTGATATATGCTGGCCAGGATAGCGCCGACAGGCCGGCACCTGTCGCCACTCGCGTGCTTCGGTTGGCGCCGCTGGTCTGGGTCGGCCTCATTTCCTATTCGCTTTACCTCGTCCACTGGCCAATCAACTCCTTCGTCCATTATCTCTCCCTGAAGAATGTCGGTGTGCCAACGATTATCGCGATGACGGTTGCCAGTTTCGCCTTGGCGGCATTCTCCTGGAAATACGTCGAGCAACCCTTCCGCCACAAACGAGCCTATACCGCCCCGCTGCCCATCTTCGCCTTTTCGGCGACGGCAATCGTGCTGCTGTGCGCCGGTGGTTTGGCCGGCGCACTGGGCAACGGTTTCCCGCAACGGTTTCCGGATTTCTCGACAGAACGTATCCGGGTCGGCGACTGGCGCAACGGCATCTGTTTCAACGAAAACGGGACCCGCATCGAAGACTGGAACCTTGCCGACTGCACCCGGACAACGGGCTTTGCCACCAATGTGCTGCTGTGGGGCGATTCTTTCGCTGCCCACTATGTTCCGGGACTTGAGCCCAACGCCCAGAAAATCCAGGCCAATGTCATTCAATACACCTATGCCGGCTGTCCTCCCGACCTGACCTATTTTTCCTATGCTCGGCCCGCCTGCACCCGCTTCAACGAACGGGCCTTGTCGATCATTCGCGACGCCAACATCCAGGCGGTGATCCTGAGCGGCCGATGGACCGACTACCAGGCCAGGGGCTTCGACGGCCTGCAGAAGACGATCGATCGGCTTCGCGGGATGGGGGTCAAGGTCTATACCGTCGGCCAGTCTCCGGAATTCATCGCCGACGTCCAGAAGATCGCTTTCTTGGTGAGACGGGAGCATGCCGGAACCACATCCTGGCCGATGGCTATGGATCCGGACATCAACGCACGGGTTTTGCCGTTCACCAAAGGGGCCGATTTCATAGATCCGCTGACGTATCTGTGCGACTCGGCCGGTTGTTCATACGCCGATGCCACGACCAATGAATTTCTCTACTTCGACTATGGCCACTTCTCTTCCGCCGGCGCGACGCTGGCCATCTCGAAATACTGGCCAAGCTTCGCCACCAGCAATGAGGTCGCGGAGGCAAAACGGCAATTCACGGCCGCGGGCGCGCCGTGATCCGCAGCACGACCGTCGTGCGAACAGACCGCTTTGCGATTGCCCGAAGGCTAACCCTCATGGTAACGAGGGCGCACGCGGGTATGATGTAATGGTAGCTTGTCAGCTTCCCAAGCTGAACGCGAGGGTTCGATTCCCTCTACCCGCTCCAGTCTAAGGCGTCAGAACCATTTCAGCGCCTGCCTGTTCGTCGAACACAACCGAGCAGCCTCGCGCAAGCGCCACCGTTGCGAGGGCGTTTGCTGCCACGTCATCCGATGAAACGAAATCGCCGGTCAACACCCGCAATTCTTCGACGCCTTCAGCCATGGAAACGAAATTCCCGACCGATCGATCGTGCTTGCAGGCCTCGATCACGCAAAGCAGATCGATGATTTCGAAGCTGCGCATGTTCAGCCTCCAGAAGAAATCGTCCCTTGCAAGATCATGAACGCATCGGCGGGAAA